>NZ_JBFREA010000027.1:0-38912 GCF_052114065.1 Specibacter sp. RAF43
CCGCGGCGGGCCCGGTTATCCACAGATCGGCCGCGGGGCCTACCACCGGCCGATTTCCGGTCCCAGTGTGGATACATGGACACGCCAGCGCAGTCTTCAAGGCCCGAAATCCACGGACCGGCCACCGCCGAAAAGGGGTTGCGGCTGGTTTCCGGCGACGGCGGACACCCGGCCCAACGGACCACCGCCCGCCTGCTGGCGCGCCTTCCGGATAACGAGCAGGCCTGGCGGACCGGGCAGCTCAATGACCTGGGGCTCAACGCGGAGGCCATCGGCAGGCTCGTCGGGGCGCGAGCGGTGGTCAAGGTTCGGTACGGCTGCTATGTGCGCGCCGCGTACTGGGACACGTTTGACCGGCACGGACAGGACCGGCTGAGGATTTTGCTCCATGCCCACGCCGCGGTCCCCGCGTTCCGGGGAGCCTCGGTTTACAGCCATGTGTCCGCGGCGAGGCTGCACCGTCTGCCGTTGTGGCGCGAGGACTCCTTCATCCATCTCACCCGGTCGGCCAAGAACTCCACGGTTGGCAAGGCCGCCGATGTGAAGATTCACTGCCGGCCCCTGCGTGAGGCCGAGTGCACCGAAGTCGACGGTGTCCGGGTGACCAACGAGCTGCGGACCACGGTGGATTGTGCCCTGACCATGAGCTATAAACAGGCCCTGATCATCATGGACCATGCGCTGCGCAACGGTGTGCCCCGGGCCGCCCTGGAGCGTGAGGCCGCCGCGCTGGACGGCCACCGGGGCATCAGGATCTTCCGGGCCGCACTCGACTTTGCCGTCTACGAGTCGGAGTCGGCCGGTGAAACCCTGACCCGCGACCTGATCGACACGTGCAACATAGAGCCGCCCGTGCTTCAGTACAGGCTCTCCACACGGCACGGAAATTACCGCGCCGATTTCGCCTGGCCGCGGTACAAGGTGATTCTGGAGTTTGACGGGGAAGGAAAGTACTTCAAGTATCGGCCGACCCAGGAGGTGCTGCGCGATGAACGCCGCCGGGAGAACGACCTCATCGAACAGGGCTGGACGGTGATCAGGATCGGCTGGCCGGAGCTGTTCAACGAGCGCCTTTTCAAGACCAGGCTGCTGACCGCCCTGCGCAAGGGAGGCATGAAATGACGCGGCCGCCCGAATGCCGCGAGGTAGCCGGTCCGCACCGAAACTAGCCCACGTGCGGGCGAGTTTCGGCGCGCACCGGCTACCTCGGCGAGAGTGCCGGTCCGCGCCGGCCAAGGTCCCAGGTGCGCTGGACGGCCCAGACCAGGAGGGTTACCAGCAGCACGTTGCGAATGGTCAGGACCGCGGCCATGAGCGGATTGGCATGGATGAGCGGGGTGTAAAACAGCGGGTAGATCACAAAGGTGGTGAACGCGATGCCCATCAGCAGCGTGGCCGGGATCTTCCACCGGTCCCAGTGGTGGGTGAGGCCGGCGACCACCACGGGGACCAGCCAAATGATGAATTGCGGGGAGCCCACCTTGTTGAAGACGATGAAGGCGCTCACCATCAGCAGCGACCCCTCCAGGATCAGCTCCTCGCGCTCGGCGCCGCGGTGCAGCGCCCAGAGCATGATGGCCGTCCCGGAGAGGGCCGCGAGGATCAACAGCGGCTGCATGAGCATGGCCGCCAGCGCGGCGCCGGGGCCGTACACCTCGGTGGAGTTGATGGCCAGGTTGTCGGCGATGCGCGAGTCGCCCGCGCCAATCACGCTCAGCCACACCCAGGGCGTGGAAAAGGTCGCTTCCAGCTGCATGCCGCGTTCGCCCTGGTTTACGGCAAAATCGAACAGGTGCGCGCCGGCGCCGGTCAGTATGGTGGCCCCGGCCACGACGGCGCTCACGGCGACGCCGGCCAGCAGGATCCGCAGGCGGCCGGCCCCGGCGATCAGCAGCGGCGCGACGACGGCCGCCGGCCAGACCTTGATCCACGTGGCCACGGAGAGCAGCACGGCGGCGACCACGGGCCGGTCGGCGGCGTACAGAAGTGCGATGAGGACAAGGGGCGCGGTGATCCCTTCCACCCTGGCGAAGCTCAGGTAGCCCATGAAGACGGTGAAAAACAGCCAAAACCAGGCCGGGGCGATGCCGCGCCGGGCGCGCTTGCCGCGGGTCAGGTAGAACAGGGCGACGGCGTCGAGGGCGGTGATGATCAGCGTCCAGCCCAGCAGGTACAGGGACGGGCCAAAGACATTCGCGGCAAAGATGGGGATCTGCGCCAGCACCGGGTACACCCACGGGCTGATCATCCCGTCGAGGTGCCCGGGGTTGTACCCCTGCAGGGCCCACTGCCGGTATTGCTCGGTATCGCTGAAGGTGTCGCCGTGGACGAAGAACGAGAACATCCAGGCCAGGAAGAAAAGATGGACGGCGGCAAACCCCCACCACACGCCGGCCGGGGTGCGGAACCAGGCCAGGATGCGGGGGGAGAGGAAGCGGTTCCGGGTGGCCGTGGCGCGGTCAAGGATCCGGTCAAAAAGCGGCGTGGAAATCTCAGGCCTCCTCGGCTGTGGGCGAGCCGGCCGCGGCGGAGGCGCCGGCGTCGTCCTGCCGGGCGGGGCGGCGGCCCATGAGGAACAGCTCGCGCACGGCCCACCCAAACAACGTGACCAGGAAAAGGTTGCGCAGGGTCAGCACCCCGGCCATGAGGGGGTTGTTGTGGGAGAGGGCGTCGTAAAACAAGGGGTAGACCACAAAGGTGAGCGCGCCGATGGCGATCAGCATGGTGGCCGGGACGCGCCAGGCCCGCCGGCTGTATCCCAGGCCCACCGCGACGGCGGGGGAGAGCCACACCATGAACTGGGGCGAGCCGACCTTGTTGAACACCACGAACGCGGCGGCCAGCGCCAAGGACCCCAGCAATAGCAGCTCGGTGCGGTCCGCGCCGCCATTGCGCTTGCCGGTGTGCAGCGCCCAGAAGATCAGGCCGGCCACCAGCAGCGCCGCGGCAATGAGCAGCGGCTGCATCAGGACCGACATCATCTTCGTGCCCGGGCCGTCGACCTGCATCGAGTTGATGTCCTGGTTCATGTACATGTGGGTGCCGCCGATGTCCAGCACCGACATCCACAGCCACGGGGTGGTGAACGTGGCCTCCAGCTGCATCCCGCGGTCGCCCTGCTGGAGCAGGAAGTTCAGCAGCTTGGGCAACGACTGCAGGGCCGCGGCCAGGGCCACCACCAGCGCCGTCACCAGCACCCCGGCCAGCACCACCCGGACGCGCCGCTTGACCACCGTGAACAGGGCCAGCACGACGGCGGCCGGCCAGACCTTCATCCAGGTCGCGGCGCTGAGGATGACCGACGCCAAAAACGGCCGGGCCACCCCGAAGGACAGGGCGATCAAGACTACCGGCGCGGTGAACCCGTCCACGCGGGCGAAGCCGAGCCAGCCGAGCAGGGCGGTGAAGCCGAGCCACCACAGGGCCGCCGGAATGGCCGCGCGGTTGCGGCCCCAGCTGGTGAGCTTGGCCACGGCCAGGGCATTGAGCACGGTGATCATCACCACCCACAGGAGCAGGAAGGGGGCGTCGCCGAGCAGGTGCGCCACGGCCATCGGAAGCAGGGCCAGGATCGGGTACACCCAGGGGCTGGGGCCGCTGACCCGGGTCTCGTCAAAGCCCACGGCCGCCCAGGACCGGTAGATGAAGGTGTCGCTGAACGCCTCCCCGCGCAGGGACAGGAGAGCGGCAAACACCAGGAAGAACAGGTGCACGGCCAGGAACACGCCGACCAGGCCCCGGGGGGTCGTCAACCAGGTCTGGGCGCGTGCCGGCACAATGCGGTCCCGGGCGCGGGACAGGCCGGCAAAAAATGAGTCCGTGGAGATGGTTGAATCCTTCTCATGCGTTGATGCGGGCCGGCGCGCGCCGGGGCGCCGCCGGCGCGGACGGGCCGCCAGCATCCGATCGGCGGAAATGGGTAGAATGCCAAGGACGGTCTCCTCGGCACCTGTTCCATATTAGCGCAGCCCAATTCCGGGACCGCGGTGGCACGGGCGCATGGGGCCGTGCGTCCGTTCAATGTACATGCCAGCGGTTTGATTGCCAGCGATAGTTCAGGAGAGCGTCTTTGACCACCCCAAGCGTCGTTGCGCCCGAGACGAGGAGCCCGGTGGAAACCGACAGGGTCGTGCGCCGCGGCACCGCGCAGTCCGCGGTGTGGCAGGGCTTTGCGGGGTCCCTCATGCTCCTGGTCGGCTCCTTCGGGGTCGGCTGGCTGGCCAGCAGCTCGTCCCTGATCCGCACCCCGCTGTTGATCATCGCCCGGACCACCCCGGTCGCGGTCATCATTTGCACGGTGCTGCTGTGCGCGGGGGCCCTGCTGCTGCTGCGCGCCTGGCTGCGGCTCTACCAGCACCTGCGCGGCTGGGACGAAGGGTCCCGGCCGGTGCTGGTGAAGGCGCTTGCCTGGTGGGTCGGGCCGATGATGTTCGCCCTGCCCCTGTTCAGCCGGGACTCCTACGCCTACATCGGCCAGGGCCGGCTCATGCTGCAGGGCCTGAACCCGTACACCAACGGGATCTCCGCGCTGAACAACTACTTTTCGCTGGGCCCGGACACCCTGTGGACCGAGGCTCCCACCCCCTACGGGCCCTTGTTCCTGTGGCTGGAGCAGGGCTCGGTTTGGCTGGCCAACGGCAGCCCGGAACTGGCGCTGGTGCCGTTCCGGCTGGCCAGCCTGGCCGGCGTCGTCCTGCTGGCCGTCTATGTGCCGCGGCTGGCCCGCCTCCACGGCTTCAACCCGCACCGGGCACTGTGGCTCGGCGTCCTGAACCCGGTCCTGCTGATCAACTTCGTGGCCAGCGTGCACAACGACTCCCTCATGCTCGGCCTGGTGGTGGCCGGGATCTACTACGCCTCCGTGAAACACCCGATCGCCGGGATCCTGCTGGTGACGGCCTCCATCGCCATCAAGCCGATCACCCTGATCGCGCTGCCGTTCGTGGGTTTGCTGTGGGCCGGCTCCCAGGCGGGGTGGGCGCGCAAGTTCGGCCGCTGGGCGGCGACGCTGGCGATTTCCATGGGCCTGCTGGCCGCCATGGGGCTGGTCAACGGTCTCGGGTTCGGCTGGCTGGGCGCCCTGCGGACCTCCAGCACCGTCTGGATCTGGTACGCGCCCGTGGGGCTGTTCTCCCACATTGCGGGGTTTGCGGTGGGGCTGGTGGGCGGCGCGGGGTCCCTGGCGATAGATGTCATCCAAAATATTGGCCAGGGCGTGTCGATCCTGGTGGTGGTGGGCCTGGCGTTCGTGACGGTTCGGCCGGTGCGCGCCGGCGGGCTGGGCCCGGAACTGCCGCAGGAGCAGCGGTACAGCCACGCGGTGGTGCGGCGGATGGCGTGGGCGTTTGCCGCCGTGGTGGTGATGGCCCCGATGATCCAGCCCTGGTACATGGTGTGGCTGCTGGTCTTCTTCACCATCACCGGTATCAAGGACGGCTGGCCGCTGCGCACCGTGTTCTACCTGTCGATGTTCTTCACCCTGATCGCCCTGACTGACCAGCTGAGCGTGTTCCAGTGGATCCCCGTGGCGGTGGTGCGCGGTGTCGCGATCGGCGTGGGCGTGGCCGGGGCGCTGTACCTGATGCTGCGGGACAAGAAGACCAGCGGCCTCTACCGGCCCGCCCGGGAGCGCGGCGCGGCGGCCCACCGGGCAGCCTAGGAGCCCAGGTGCTTGAGTGCCTCGCGCCGTGAAAGCGGGCTGAGCTGGCCGGCATTTCGGTTCACAAAATCAAGCACCCACGCCGGGTCCGTGCGGGCGTATTGCCGCAGCGCCCAGCCGATTCCCTTGCGGATGAAGAATTCCTTCTGCGCCAGGTTGGCCACCACGACGTCGTTGAGCAGGCCGGTGTCCGTGGTGGCCTTGGCCGGGAGCTGGGCGATGATGGCGGCCCGCCGGAACCAAAAATTCTCATGCCCGCTCCAGCCTCGCAGCAGCGGATCCACCCTCTCCGGGTGCGCCTGCAGCAGCTCGCACAGGCGCGGCGCCACGGAATCCACGTAGTCCCACCACTGGCCGGTCTCAATGACGGCGGCGTAAAAGGGCAGGAGCGTCAGCTCGCCCCGGGCCAGGCGCGAGTCCGTGAGCATGATGGCCGAATAGCGTTCCTCGCGGAACCGGGCCGTGTCCCACAAATGCGTCACGGTCCGGTGCAGCTGGTCGACGTCGGCGAATGGGTGTGCCGCGGCCAGGCGGCGGACCGTCGTGCGCACCACGGGGGACGGAACGCCCAGGTACGCCATGGCCGACTTCATGTACCGCGCCATCCCCTCCGCCTTCTCGGGCACGGCGACGGCGCGCAGGGCCGGTTCCAGCCCGGCCAGCAGGGGATCGTTGAGGGGCGTCGCGGAAATGGTCACCCCCACAGCGTAGCGTCGGCACCACGGCGCCCGGCGGCCGACCCCGCAGGACAGGGCGTGAGTAGAGTATTGCCGTGGCACGCGGGCCGGCGCCCCGCCCTCATCCCGCGCCCGACGGCGCCCGCCCCGAAGGGATTTCATGGACAGTTCATCCCGACCCAACGGGCCCCCGCCCGGAGACCGGTCCGCGGTGGTCGCCCGGCTGTCCGCGGCCGGGTGCGTCTATGCCGAGGACGAGGCCGCCGTTCTCCTCGACGCCGCACATTCCCCCAGCGAGCTGGAGGACATGCTGCAACGCCGGGTGGCGGGGTTTCCCCTGGAGCACATCGTGGGTTGGGCCGAATTTCGCGGCTTGCGGATCACTGTGGCCCCGGGCGTCTTCGTGCCCCGGCGCCGCACGGAATTCCTCGTCGACCAGGCCCTGGTGGTGCTGCGCCGCCCTGCAGGCCGGGGTCCCGGCGTCGTGCTTGATGTGTGTTGCGGCAGCGGGGCGGTCGGGGCGGCGCTCGCGGCCGCCGAGGCCCCTCTGGAGGTCCATGCGGCGGACATCGATCCGGTCGCGGCGGCCTGCGCGGTCCGCAACCTGGCGGCAGCGGGCGGGCGCGCGTACTGCGGCGACCTGTTCGACCCGCTGCCGCGGGAGCTGCGCGGGCGCCTCACCATGATCGTGGCGAACGCGCCGTACGTCCCCACGGCCGCCATCGCGTTCATGCCGCCGGAGGCGCGACTTCATGAATCGACGGCGGCGCTGGACGGCGGCGCCGACGGCATGGACCTCCAGCGCCGCATCGCCCAGGCCGCCCCGTACTGGCTGGCGCCGGGCGGGCACCTGCTGCTGGAGACCAGCGCGCGGCAGGCCCCGGCCGGCCGGCGCCTGCTGGCGCGGCACGGCTTCCGGGCCGAGGTGGCGCACTCCGAGGCGCTGGACGCCACCGTGGTGGCCGGTGAATTGGGCGGCCGCCGAGCCGCCGCGCCCCCGGAAGGCCACCCGTCCTCGGATACAGTGTGGGGATGATCAAGGACCCGGCCCGCCCTCCTCGCACATGCCCACAACGCCTGATGTCCCCGGCAGCCGGCCGCAGGGGTTAACGGCATGGGAGCAGGGCATGGCCATGGACCGTCGGCACCGGCCACGCCGGACCAAAGACGGGCCAGGATGCGGGCGCATTGGATGCTGCTGGCCGTATTAATACCGGTGGCGGCCGCGACGGTGTTCGGGCTGTTTCAGTTGTGGCCGGAGCCGGGGTACGTGGCCCCGCCCGCGCCGAACCCCTACGCCACCGCCCAGGGAGTCAGCCTGGTCACGGGCGTGGTGGGGCATGTCGAGGTGCGCGAATGCGCCAAGCCCGGCGAGCGGGAGATCGGGATTTCGCGCCACTGTACGGTGGCGGACACCGTGCCCGACGCCGGCGGGCCGGCCGTGCCGGTGGAGGTCACCCCGGAGGTGGCCAAGGCCCACGGGGTCCACGCCGGGGACAAGATCCGCTACCTGGACATGTCCGGGGTGGCCGGGCCCGGAAACACCACGTACCTCTTCATGGACTTCGTGCGCACCGCCCCCATGGCCCTGCTCGCGGTGCTGTACGCGGTGGTGGTGGTCGCCGTGGCCAGGTGGCGCGGGCTCCGGGCCATCCTGGGACTGCTGGTTGCCTCCGTGGTGCTGGCCCAGTTCATGCTGCCGGCCCTCGTGGCCGGGCGGCCGGCGGTGCTGGTGGCCCTGACGGGCGCCACGGCCATCATGTTCTGCGTTCTGTATTTTGCCCACGGCTTCTCCGCCCGAACCTCGACCGCGCTGGTCGGGACGCTGTTTGGCCTGGGCGTGACAACGCTGCTCGCCGCCTGGGGCACCGGGGCGGCGCACCTGACGGGGCTCGGAGATGAAAACACCTTCTCGCTGGTCTACCTTTTTGACAACGTGTCACTGTCCGGGATCGTCCTGTGCGGGTTGATCATCGCCGGGCTGGGCGTGCTCAACGATGTGACCATCACGCAGGCGTCGGCCGTGTGGGAGCTGTACGAGCTGGCCCCCGCGACGTCCGCGCGGAAGCTCTTTGCCGCCGCCATGCGCATTGGCAGGGACCACATCGCCTCCACCGTATACACCATTGCCTTTGCGGCGGCGGGGGCGGCGCTGCCGGTGCTGATCCTGGTGTCCCTCAACGGCCGGCCGTTGCTGGACACGCTAACGGGCGTGGAGCTTGCCGGTGAGGTGGTGGGAACGCTGGTGGGCTCCATCGGCCTGGTGCTGGCCATCCCGCTGACCACGGCCGTTGCGGTGGCGGTGGTGAAGTCCGGCGGCCGCCGGCGGACTATGCCAGCGCGTTCAGGAGGGAGTCGTGGATCCATTGACGATAACGCGCTAGAGGCCAGCCAAAGCTTGTGACCAGGGACGCGTACGTGTCCGGATGCCCAATGGTGAAGATCAGCGCGGCCGCGTCGGCGTCGCTCATCCCGCGGGTCAATCCGCCCCGCTCCCGGATGGCCGCCGCGGCCTCCCGGTAGTGATCCAGCCGCTGCCGGGCCCTCTCGTCCCGAAGCCGGGCGACGGAAGGGTCGACGGCGGCGGCCTGGTTGATCGCTGCGAAAACGGCGCTGCTGCGGGGCAGGCCCTCGGCAAACCAGTCGGCCAGCATGCCCACCATGGCCGGGAAGTCCCGCGCCCCGGCCGCCCGGGCGCGCATGAACTCCGGGACGGCGGCGGGAGCGTTGGGCCCGGCCACGGCGGCATCCAGGACGGCCGACAAGAGGGCCGGCTTGTTGCCCACGGAATTGTAGATCGTCTGAATGGCCACACCCGCGCTGCGGGCGATCGACTCGATCGTGGTGGCCGAATAGCCCCGGGCCACAAACAGTTCAGCGGCCCTGGCTACGATCAGCTCGCGGGTCTGCCTCGACTGGACCTCGCGCCGGGTCCGCGCCGGCAGCCGTGGTTGTCCTGGGAAACCCGTCATCCCAAAAGAATAGCATTCTAGTGACTTGAAGAGTATTCTACTGAAATGGTTTTGCCGTAGCTTTGCGGGAGGCGCATCATGGCTGCACAACAGATGGACAACACAATCATCATTGGGGGTGGGCAGGCCGGGCTGGCCGTCGCCCACCACCTCGTGCGTCGGGGCATCAGCTGCGAGGTGCTCGAGGCGGACACGCCGGGTGAGTCGTGGCGGCGGCGCTGGGATTCGCTGCGGTTGTTCACGCCGGCGCAATACTGCGGCCTGCCGGGGCGGCCGTTCCCGGCGTCGCGGGGGAGCTTCCCGACCCGGGAGGAGGTTGCGGCCTACCTCTCCTCCTACGCCCGGGACCTGCCGGTGACGCCGGGAGTGAGGGTCGACGCGGTACGCCCGGCCGGGGACGGATTCGAGCTGGAGACAAGCCGGGGCCGGCGCACGGCAGCACGGGTCATCGTGGCCACGGGCGCCAATGCCGTTCCGTTCGTCCCGGACATCGCCGGCCGGCTCGCCCCGCACATCCTCCAGCTGCACAGCAGCGAGTATCGCAACGCGCGGTCGGTGCCGGAGGGGGACGTGCTGGTGGTCGGCGCCGGCACCTCGGGTGTGCAGATCGCCCTGGAGCTTGCCCCAACGCACGCCACCTGGCTCGCGGGGCGTGCCCCCGTCCACATCCCCGACGGGGTGCTGCGCTTCGCCGGCGGCCTGTACTGGCAATTCATCCACCGCGTCCTGACGCTGCGCACACCCATCGGCCGCAAGGCCGCGCCGGCGGTGACCGGGCGGGGCGCGCCGCTGATCTCGGTGTCCATCAAGGATGCCGAACAGGCCGGTATCACCTGCCTGCCGCGCCTGAAGGACGTGGGCGACGACGGCCTCCCCGCCTTGGGCGACCTGCCGCGCCGGGGCCCGGCCACGGTCATTTGGGCCACCGGCTACCGGCCGGACTTTGCCTGGATCGAGGGCCTGCCCGTCGACGGACGGGGCTGGCCGGTGACCGAGCGCGGCGCGGCCGTGGCGGTGCCGGGACTGTATTTCATGGGCATGCCGTTTCAATACGGCCTAACGTCCGCGCTGCTGGGCGGCGTCGGGCGCGACGCGAACCACGTGGCCCGACAAATTGCCGACAGCCGCGGGGCCGGCCACCCCGGCCCCGACGGTGCCGGGGCTGCGGGCCGTCCAGGCGCTACCGGCCGGACGCCGCAGAGCTCATACTTGGAGGAATAGTCGCACCCCGGCAACGCCTGCCGGGGGTGAACGTCCTGGGATGGGTTGAACGGAATGGATGTCTCGCCGGAACGGAACGCCGGGGCCGGGGGGCCCCGATTTGGGGTTGGTGCGGTGGTGGTGGGACTGTTGCCGGACCAGGATCCGGCGGTGCTCCACTACGCCGTGGCCCTGGCGGCGGCCACGGGCTCCGTCCTGATTGGCGGCTACGTGGATCCGGGCAGCTACCTCATTGAGTGGGACCCGCACGGCAACGTTCTCGGGCAGTCGCTGGACCCGGCCGTTGGCCCCGACGACGATGCCGCCCAAACGGCCCGCGAACTGGGGCACCTCGTCCGGGACGCCGCCGTCGCCCGGGGCGTCCGGCACTCCTTCCGAACCCTGGGCGGCGAGCCGGCCATGGCGTTGGGCCGGCTGGCTGCGTCCGTGTCCGCGTCCGTCATCGTGGTGGGCGCCCGGCGCCCGGGACTGGTGGCCGGCGTGGAGGAAATCCTGGCCGGCTCGGTGGTCCGAAAGCTGCTGTTCAGCCAACACATCCCCGTGCTGGCCATTCCCCGCCCGGACGCCCGCCCGCCGCTGCACGGCTAGGGCGGCAGCGCCAAAAAAAGTTGTTGACGGCGCGCGTGGACGGAGTTACATTGAAATAGTCAATCAGTTGGTTGATCAACGAACCAGTTGAATAAACACAGTTGAATAAGTGAAGATAATAGGCAGCGTGAGCATGCAGAAGTACGACGCGCAGGACGCCCGGCTCGACAAGGCGTTCCTGGCCCTGGCGGATCCCGTGCGCCGCCGGCTGATTGCCCGGTTGTCCCGGAGTTCGGCCACCGTAAACGAGCTGGCCGAACCGTTCGAGCTGACCAAACAGGCGGTCTCCAAGCACATCCAGGTGCTCGAGCACGCCGGGCTCATCACCCGCAGCCGTGACGGCCAGCGCCGCCCCTGCCATCTGGCCCCGTCCGCGCTGGAGGAGCTCACCGCATGGATCGACGAATACCGGCTCACGGCGGAGGCACGCTATCGCCGCTTGGACGCGCTGCTGGCAACCATGAAAGGCCTGGAAGACAGGAAAGAGGACTAGAAATGACCACGCGAAATGAACTCGTCATCACCGCCGAGGCCGGCGTCCCGTTTGTGGACACGGTTCGGGAGGTGGATGCCCCCGTCGCGGACGTGTACCGCGCATACGTCGATCCCGCGCTCATCGTCCAGTGGCTCGGCCCGCGGGCCATGGAGATGGAGCTGAGCTCCTGGGACGCGCGGGTTGGCGGCACCTGGAGCTACACCCACAAGGACCCGGACGGCAACGTCTACGGTTTCCGCGGCGTCTTCCACGGCGTGGACGCGAACCAGGCCATCACCCAGACGTTTGAGTATGACGGCTTCCCGGGCCATGTCAGCCTGGACCGGGTAACCTTCGAGGACCTCGGCGGCCGCACCCGCATCGCCACCCACACCGTCTTCCAGTCTCAGGAAGATCGCGACGGCATGGTGGGCTCGGGCATGGCCGGCGGCATGGAGGAGGGGTACCAGCGGCTGGAGGAGCTGCTGGGCGCGCGCCAGCCCGCCAGCTAAACGGTGCCCGAAATATAACGTGCCCCAGAGTTCGACGCCGGCAACCGGGTGGGCCGAAAGGCTCCTCCGGGTGCCGGCGTCGTTGGGCGACACGTTGCCCTTAAGTGGCGCCGCGCCGCGCCAGATGCCTCACGCCCGGGCTGCGGCCACCACCGCGGCGAGGGAGGCGAGCCCCTTCTCAAAGTCGTTGCCCACCATCTTGTCCATGTTCATGAACAGGGCAAAGGCGCGCGAGATGATGGTCTTGTTCTCGCCCGTCATGGTCCAGGTGACCCTCGTGCCGGCGCCCTCGGGGACAAAGGTGAAGGTGGTGGGGTTGACGGCCTTCATGGGCTTGGTGAAGTCGAGCCGGATGCCGATTCTGGACGGTTCGACGGCGTCGACGATCTCCATGGTCCCGGCGCCGGCCCGGCCGTTGCCCTTCCATTTGTAGGTGGCACCCACGCCGCTGACCGGTCCGTCGTAGCTGCGGTGCATGTTCGGGTCGATGTTCTCCCACGGTGACCACTTGGTCCACTCACGGAAGCTGACCACCAGCGGGTAGATTTCTTCGGCGGGGGCCGCAATGACGGCGCTGCGCGAGACGCTAAATGATGACATGCGCCCATCCTATGCGCAGCTGCCGACACTCAACAGCCTCCCGGCCATCCGTCCCGCCCACCCCTGCCCCAAACCGGCCCGCAGGGTGCAGGATGGGGTCATGGACTATCAAGGCTCCCACGCCGACGGTGACATGCATGAACCAGGTGACGGCCAACCGGTGCTCCATCCATGGCGGCGGTTTGTGGCCCTGGGCGACTCCTTCACGGAGGGGTTGGGCGATCCGGAGCCGCGCAGCCAGGGCGGTGTGCGCGGGTGGGCGGACCGGGTGGCGGAGGAGCTGAGCATCGGCCACGAGAATTTTTCCTATGCCAACCTGGCCGTCCGCGGACTGTTGCTGCGCGACGTCGTGGACCGGCAGCTGCCCACGGCGATCTCCCTGCACCCGGACCTGGTGTCCATCCAGGCCGGCGGCAACGACTTCCTGCACCCGGGCTCGGACCCGGACAAGCTGGCGGACTACCTGGAACGGGCCGTCATTGAGCTGCACGCGCTGGATGCCACCGTCCTGATTTTTGTGGGCCCGGACTCGGGACGGTCCACCGTGTTGGGGCAGTTTCGAACCAAGATCGCCGTCTTCAACGAAAACGTGCGCAGCATCGCCAAGAGGCACGACGCCGTCATCGCCGACCTGTGGGCCCTGAGGGACCTCCATGATCCGCGAATGTGGAGCGGGGACCGGCTTCACCCGTCGGCCCTGGGGCACCACGCCGTGGCCGCCATGGTGCTGAACACCCTCAATGTCCCACATTCGCTGGCGCCCCTGGCGCCCAAGCCGCTGCCGGCCCGCAACTGGCGCGAGGCCCGCACCGGCGATCTGGTGTGGGCCCGCGAATACTTCGTCCCGTGGGTGCTCCAAGGCCTGAAAAACCGTTCGCACAGCAACGGGTTCAGCGCCAAGCGGCCCCTTCCCGGCCCCATCTTCGGCAATCCGGTGCCGCCGCCGGCGCAGGACTGAGGGCCGGCGGCGTGGCAGCGGCACAGAGGGCCGGTCCATGGACAATCCGGTAACCCGGTGGCGGCGCCAGCTGCGCGGCACGTTCAGCGCCAATTCGGCCACCGTCCCGCAATGGGAACTGGACCTGGAAAACGGCAGCGACGGCGGCTACTTCGCCCCGGACTCGGCCGTGTGGGCCGTCCACGGCTCCATGACGACCCTCGTGGCCGGCATCCACGCCCTGCTGCTGCAGTCCCTGCACCCGGGAGCCATGGCCGGGGTCCACGACCACTCCGACTACACGGCGGATCCGCTGGGCCGGTTGGCCGGCACCATCCGCTGGATCTTCACCGTCAGCTACGGCGACACCGCCGCCGCGCAGGCGGCGTCCAACAAGGTCCGGCACATCCACGAGTTCATCACCGGGAGCTACACGACGAACGACGGCGCCCGGGTTCCGTATGCCGCCAACGACCCCGAGCTGTTGCGCTGGGTGCACCTGGCCTTCACCCAGGCATTTCTTGCCGCCCACGTGGCCCTGGGTGCCCCCATCCCCGGCGGGCTCGATGCCTATGTGGCGGAGTGGGCCGTGGCCGGCACGCTCATGGGCGTGGAAAGGCCGCCCCTGACCCGGGCCGCACTGCGGGAGCAGCTGGCCTCCTACACTCCGGAACTACGCCGCGACGATCGGGTCGCCGACGCGATCCGGTTCCTGCGGAACCCGCCGCTGCCGCGCTCGCAGCGGTGGGGCTACCGCATATTGTTTGCCGCGGCCGTTTCCACCCTGGCCCCGGAACACCGGGCCCTGCTGGGGCTGGACCGGCCGCGCCTGTGGGCCGTGGCACCCGCGCAACGGCTGGCGGCCAAGGCGGTGCTCGGCGTCGTGCACCTGGGACTGGGCCGGAGCGCACCCAGCGAACGCGCCGCCCGCAATCGCCGGCACCGCCTCGGACTCGACGGCGCAGCCCCGGACGGCGCAGCCCGGGCCCGCACCCGGCGCGCCGCTACCGCAGGACGGAGCTGAGCAGCAGGCTGGTTTCGCTGTTGATGACCCCCTCCACGGACCGGATCCGGCCCAGCACGCGGTCGAAGTTGCCCAGATTGTCGGTGCGCAGCTCCGCCACCAGGTCCCAGCCGCCGTTGGTGGTGTGCAGTGCCCTGATTTCCGGGAATCCGCGCAACCGCCGGATCACCGCATCCGTCGTCCGGCCTTCAATCTCAATGAGGCAGATCGCGCGCACTTCCAGGGGGTCAATCTCATCGCGCACCCGGACGGTGAAGCCCACAATGGTGCCCGAGGAGACCAGCTTGTCCAGCCGGTTCGTCACCGTCGCCCGCGCCACGCCCAAATCCCTGGCCAGGGTGGCCACGGAGGCGCGGCCGTCGTGGCGGAGGGCGGCGAGCAGGCTGCGGTCGATGTCGTTAAGCTCGCTCATGAACAAAATGTAGGCGAAGGGGGAACTTTATGCAAGATTGATGGGCAAAATGTCGGTACTTTGTACATTGTGGTTGCATATCGTGGCGATCTAGGGTGGAGGAAACAGCAAGTGGGCGCAAACGGAAGGACGCACGATGACACGGTTCGTCGATGTCGGGAACATGATTCGCTGGGTGGCATCACAGGGGACGGAAAATGTCCTCGCCGGCATGATCGGCTACCTGGAAAATGATTTTGCACGCTGGGAAACCTTTGACAAGATTCCGCGGATCGCCAGCCACACGCCCTTTGGCGTGATCGAGCTGATGCCCACCAGCGACCACGAGACCTACGGCTTCAAGTACGTCAACGGTCACCCGTCCAATCCGGCGCGCGGCTTCCAGACCGTGACGGCTTTCGGCATGCTGGCCGACGTCCACAACGGCTATCCGACCTTCCTCTCCGAGATGACCGTGCTGACGGCCTTGCGCACCGCGGCCACCTCCGCCATGGTGGCCAGGAAACTGGCCCGCCCGGACGCCCGCCGCATGGCGTTGATCGGTGCCGGCAGCCAGGCCGAATTCCAGGCACTGGCGTTTCATGCCGCCCTCGGCATTACCGAGCTGTCCGTCTGGGACACCGACCCGGCGGCCATGGAAAAATTTGCCGGGAACGTGGAGCCGCTGGGATTGCACGTCACCATCGCCGCATCGGCCGCGGCCGCGGTGCAGGATGCGGACATCATCACCACCTGCACCGCGGACAAGACCAAGGCCACCATCCTGACGGCGGAACTGGTCAAGCCCGGCGTCCACCTCAACGCCATCGGCGGAGACTGCCCCGGGAAGACCGAGCTGGCCGCCGAAATCCTGACCCTGGGCGACGTCTTTGTCGAATATGAGCCCCAAACCCGGATCGAGGGGGAAATCCAGCAGATGCCCGCCGACTTCCCGGTCACCGAATTCTGGCAGGTGCTCACCGGCGCCCGCCCCGGCCGCACGTCCCCGTCGCAGGTCACCATCTTCGACTCCGTCGGCTTTGCCATTGCCGATTTTTCCGGGCTGCGGTACGTGCGCGACGCCGTGGCCGGCACGGAATTTGCCGTTGACATCGACCTGGTCGCCAACCCCGAGGACCCCAAGAACCTCTTTGGGCTCGTGGCGGCCTTTTCCCCCGTCCACTAAGCCGCACCCGCTCCCAGGGGCAGGGGGAGAATTCAATCCCGGAATCCGCGCCACGCCCCTATCGGGAGCACCCCAACGTGGCTAGCCTGAGGAAGTGGCATCGGCATGGGCCATGCCAGGCGGCAGATACCTGGCCGCAGGCAGGATGAAAGGGGCACGTGATGTTGGGTGAAACGCAGGCATTTAGTGGATTCTCCGTGGATGACGCCGCCACGGCCAGAGAATTTTACGAGGGCGTCCTGGGACTGGTGGTTTCCGAGGCCGACGGCATGCTGACCCTGCACCTTGGCAGCGGAAGCAACGTCCTGGTGTACCCCAAGGGCCCCGGGCACCAGCCCGCCACGTACACGGTGCTGAACTTTCCGGTGCCGGACGTGGCGGCGGCGGTCGACGGTCTGCTGGAGCGCGGCGTGGCGTTTGAGCACTATGCCGGCACGCCGATGGAAACCGATGAGAAGGGGATTTTCCGCGGCGGTGGGCCCTTGATCGCCTGGTTCAAGGACCCCGCCGGCAACGTCCTTAGCGTCGTGGCAGCCTAGCCTGCGCTCGCGTCGACCAGATCGAGGGCGAGCAGGCTCTCGGCCGTGGCCAGCAGCGTTTCCTCGGTGGGGCGCGGCTGCCACCCGAGCACCTCCCGGGCCTTTTGGTTGGACACCTGCTTCACCAGGCCCAGCCCGGGCGCGTAGTCCCGCAGAGCGGGATCGCCGTAGGAGGCCAGGCGCACCAACCAGTTCGGCAGCGTCCTGGTGGAAACCCTGCTGGCGTCGGCCCCCAGGTGCGAGTGCAGCACCCGCGCCATTTCCGGCAGGCTCATGGCCTTTCCGGAGACGGCCAGGAAGCGCTGGCCCTTGGCGTCGGGGCTGATCATGGCCCGCACGTGCAGGTCGGCCACGTCGCGGACATCCACGATCCCGGAGGCCGACTTCGGCACGCCCGGCATCCTGCCGGCCAGCAACTGCCGCACGATGTCCACGGAGCTGGAGAGTTTCGGGCCCAGGACCGGGCCGAGGATGGCCACCGGGTTGATCACCGCCAGCTCCAGCGAGCCGCCCTCCCGCGCCATGAAGTCCCAGGCCGCCCGCTCGGCGATAGTCTTCGACTTGACGTAGGCGCTGACCTCCGCCGTCGGATAGGTCCAGTCCTCCTCCGTGTACGGGCGGCTGAGCAGGTGCCCGCCATACCCGACCGCGGCAAAGGAGGACGTCATGACCACCCGTTTGACGCCGGCCCGCCGCGCGGCGCGCAGCACCCGCAAGGCGCCGTCGCGGGCCGGGACGATGAGGTCGTTCTCGTCCTTGGGCATGACGGCCGGGAACGGCGAGGCCGTGTGGAGCACGTACGTGGCGCCGGCGACGGCGGCCGGCCAGCCGGCGTCGTCCATCAGGTTCGCCACGGCGAAGGAGAGGGCGTCGCCGGGGTCGACGTGGGCCTCGTGCAGTTGGGCGCGGACGTCGGCCTCGCGGTCCCAGGAGCGGATGGTGGTCCGGACGCGATATCCGTCCGTCAAGAGTCTTGCGATGCAGTGGGCCCCCACGAAGCCCGATCCGCCCGTTACCAGCACTAGTTCATTGCCCATGACGACCGCCTTCTCATCGGTACCTTGTACTTGTTCCTATCATGCCCCGAAAAGCTGGGAAACGGGGGAATATAGTTCGCCGACGGGAACGGCCTCTCCGAGGCGGTTGTCCGGGCCCGGCAGCGGGCAGGCCCAGGCCTCGTCATAGGCGCACGAGGGGTTGTAGGCGAAATTGAAGTCCAGGATGAACTGCCCGCCGGCGCGGCCCAAAAACGCGCCCTTGATGGTGTCGAGCAGGTAGCGGCCGGCGCCGTAGCTGCCGTCCGGGCGGCCCGCCGTGGCATCCCGGAAGGGGACGAATATGCCGCCGCCGTAGCTGCGCAGCTTCCAGGCCGCCAGGGCGCCGAGCCCGGGGATGGTGAAGGTGCCCAGCCGCATGAAGGGGACCGCTCCGTCCGTCCCGGTCGCCACGGTCATTTCCTCCCCGGCGCCGGCGGCGGAGAGGGCGGCGGTGAAGCGGTAGGCGGGGTCGTAGGGGGCGACGGGCAGGCCCGTGAAGGCGGCCCTTGCCTCCGCGCCCAGGACCGAGGCCGGATGGGTGCCGAACAGTTCGTCGCGACGCCGGCGCCACAGCTCGTGCGCCCGCCGTGGATCGCTCGCCGCGAGGTCGCGCAGCTGCCCATACAAGGCAAAGGTTTGCACCCGCCAGTCCATGACGGCGGCGGCGTAGTCGGCACTGTCCAAGCTGGCGGATTCGGGCATGGTCCCAGACTACCCACCAGGAGGCGCCCGCCGCAGGCGGGCTCCTCCTGTACCGCCCCCAAGGGCCGGGAGTCAGCGGAACTTCTTCGGGAAGGCCTTGATGATGCCCGCGCTCAGATCGTCCGCCATCAGCACCATGTGGGCCTCTGCCTCGTCGTAGACGACAATGCCCTCGGCGTACTGACCGGTCAGCTCGTCGCCGCCATAGACGATGGTTTGGTCGATGTGGCCCTTCATCATGGCCCGCATGGTTGCCTGCGGCCAGGACTTCGGATTGGCCGCCGCCAGGAAGTCGGCGATCTCCTGGGCGTTCGCGTAGACCTTCACTTTCGCTGCCGCCAGGGCGCTCGCATCACCGGCCTTGGCTGCCTGGAAGAGGCCCACGAATTCGGTGATGTGGGCCTTGAGCAAGGTGGTGAGCTGGTTGCCGGCCGCCTCCCCGTAGAACGGCTTGATGGCATTGCCGATGTCCTCCTGGTTCTTCAGGAGGCGCCCGGCGGTGGTCGGAAAGCCCGCCGAGCCGGCGGCAAAGTTCACCACGGCCAGGCGGGTCCATTCCATGTGCTGGACCCAGAGCATCCGCATGGCCTCCTTGAAGGCCACCTGGGTGGCCGGCACGTCTGCCTTGTTGTTGTTGTCGTTGTTGCCGCTTCCGGAATGATCGTGGGCCGGGGCCATCGCGGGCATGGCGTTCACGCCCGGGGCGGAACCTACGGTCGCCGCGGGGGCGCAGGCGGTGAATAGTCCGGCCATTAGGGCCAGCGAGGCCAGGACCGCGGCGCTGCGGCGGTGGGATGCAAACGTGCTCATGACGAATCTTCCTTTCGGGTGGCGCTGGGCCGGCGCTCGATCGGCCGAGCCGCCGGATGGGCGGCGGTCGACGGGTGCCGGAAGGGCGGGAACGTCCATGGCAAGTTAGTGGCCACGGCCGGGATGGTCTTACCGAAAAATCCCTCCCGCGGTGAACCGGAAAATAAGCGCACTGCACGGGGTAAGACCACCGGCGGACCGTGACACTAACCAGGCATGAGAACCCATCATGGGATGCCCCGGCTGCCCGGTTCGGCCGACGGCGCGGACACCGCCCACCACCCCGGCCGGGACGAGGCAAACCGTGTCATCGCCTGGCGGGCGCACCTGCTGCTGTCGGCGGGCTTTGGTGATAGGCTGGCGCATCGGCTCGCCGGGACGGCGGGCATTGACGTTCATGAACTGCTGAACCTGGTGGACCGCGGCTGCCCGCCCCGCCTGGCGGCTCGCATCCTGGCCCCCGTCATGCAAGGGCCGCCCACCGCGGGACGGGAGTGAATCAATGGCCATGCTGGACGGCCCCGAACTGGCCGACGCCGACCCCGTCCGCGAAGACCGCCCTGTCCGCGGCGGCCCCGCCCCCGAGGATACCGTCCGTGAGGATTGGGTGGAGCTGCTGAGCACGCCCGGTCCCGGCCATGCCGACGCCCTGGCCAGGCTGCACGAACTGCTCCTGCGCGCCGCGCGCCACCAGGTTTCCGCCATGTATGGCCGGATGCCGGTGATCGGTGACGTCCGGCGGGAGGATCTCATCAACCAGGCCGCCGACGAGGCCATGATCGCGGTGCTGGGCAAACTATCCACTTTTCAAGGACGCAGCCGCTTCACCACCTGGGCGTACAAGTTCGGCATCCTCTCCGCCGCCGTCGAGGTTCGGCGCAGCATGTGGCGCAACCGGGAGGTGCCGCTGGAGCTCCTGCCCGAGCCGGCCGCGGCGGGCCATTCCCCGGAGCAGCTGGCCGAGGCCGCGGACTTCTCCGAGGCCGTCAGCCACGCGATCACCCACACGC
Source organism: Specibacter sp. RAF43 (assembly GCF_052114065.1). Taxonomy (NCBI): domain Bacteria; kingdom Bacillati; phylum Actinomycetota; class Actinomycetes; order Micrococcales; family Micrococcaceae; genus Specibacter; species Specibacter sp. RAF43. The sequence continues at coordinate 20,341 of NZ_JBFREA010000027.1, forward strand.
TCACCGCCCACCAGCGCCGGGTGGTGCTCGCCTTGATCGTCGATGACGTCCCGATCGACGTCCTGGCCGAACGGCTCGGCACCAACCGCAACGCCATCTACAAGACCCTGCACGACGCCCGCGGTCGACTTCGCAAATATCTCTCCGAAGCCGGCTACCTGGGCGCAACCACTCTAAAGGGGGTGATCCCGTGAGCATCCCACCGCGGAAACTGAGCCTGGAAAACGCGCTGCGACTGACCCTGGACGCCGAGCCCTGGCTCTCCTGCGACGACTGCTTTGAGCAGGTCGACCGCTACGTCGAACGCGTCATGGCCGGCGGACCCGTCGGCATGCCGGCCCTGCGCGCCCACCTGGTCGGCTGCGCCGCCTGCGCCGAGGAGGCTCGGTCCCTGGTGCTGCTGGTGGCCGCGGACGACGGCGTGGATCCGGCTCCGAGCCTGCGCCGCCTCACCGCCCCCTAGCCACGGCGTCGGGGGTGGGTCCGCGCGCCTACGCCTCCCGTTCCTTGGGATTCCCCACGGTGCGGGCCGTAGGCTGGAATCCACAGGTGGGTTCGTCCGGGTTGGGCGCGGGCCGCGAGGCGATTTGCAAGGCAGATGAGGTGAGGATGGCGAGCATGCGCGCGGCCGCCGGTTGGGCGGCCCGGCCGGCGGTGGCGGCCGCCCGGGACTCGATCACGGTGGACGGGCGGCCCCGGACGTTTGTGTCGGTGACCGCCGCGAAGTCGGCGGTGAAGCCGGCGGCGGTGCTCCTGGTGCTGCACGGCTCGAGCCAGACCGGGCGGAAGCTGCGCTCCTTCAGCGGCCGCACCTTTGACCACCTGGCGGCGGGCGGCCGCGTGGCGGTCGTCTACCCGGATGCCCTGAAAAAGCTGTGGAACCACGCCGCGGTGCCGGCCGGCGGCGGACCGGCGGACGACGTCGCCTTCCTGGCGGCACTCATGGACCATTTCCAGGCACGTTTCGGCCCGGTCCCCGTCGTGGCGGCCGGGTATTCGAACGGCGGGCAGATGGTCATCCGGCTGGTCCATGAGATTCCGGACCGGCTCGCCGGGGCCGCCATTCTCGGCGCCACGCTGCCCGCGCCGGGCGGCATGCCGGGCGTTGACCAACGGCTGGCCCTGCCGGTGCTGCTGATCCACGGCACCCGGGACCTCGTCGTCCCCTACCGAGGCGAGGGCGGGCTGTGGGGCCTTGGGGCCCGGCACAGGGGTCCGTCGGCGCCGGAGACCGCACGCCACTTCGCCGCGCGGAACGGCCACACCGCTGCGCCGGTCGAGGAGCCCCTCCCGCACCACCGCGGGCCGACCCGGGTGGTGGCCACCCGCTACGAACAGGCCGGGCACCTGCCGGTGGTCCTGTACACGGTGGTCGGCGGCGGGCACGTCGTTCCCAACCCGCACAAGAAGGCGTTCTTCCTCCTGGGCAGGACCACCCGGGACATCGACGCCGCCGACGCCGTTGCGGAGTTCTTTCCCGACCTGCGGGCGTGAGGGGCGCTCACGCCGCGTGGCCGCCGTCGTCGGGAAGCCACCGGGCCAGGGCCTCCAGGATCAGGGTGAGCCCGATCTCAAACTCGTCGCCAAAGTCGTAGCCGGGCTGGAGCACATGCAGGGTGGCGATCTCGAGGAGGCGGGGGTAGTCGCCGGCGGTGAACTGGTCCACGAAGGGTTCGGCAACGTCCGCCACGGTGTCCGGACCCTTGAATGGCAGGGATGCCTCCTGGAGGGCGAAGCCGTAGATGTAGCTGTCGATCAGCGCGTACGCATGGGCCGTCAGCGCCACCGAAAACCCGGCGGCGCGCAGGACGCCCAGGGTCGCCTCGTGGTGGCGCAACGTTGCCCGCCCGGGGGACGAACGCGACTCCAGCAGCCCGATCGCCCATGTGTGGCGGCTCAAGGCCCGGCGGACCGAGTTGGCCCGCCGGCGCATCTCCGCCTGCCAGGGGCCCTCGTGGGATGGCAGCTCGATTTCGTCAAAGACGATGTCCACGATGCCGTCCAGGATCTCGCCCTTGTTGGCGACGTAGTAGTACAGCGACATCGGCTTGACGCCCAGTTCGCGGGCGAGGGAGCGCATGGTCAGCGCGCCGATCCCCGACTCGTCCGCGATCGCGACGGCACATCGGAACACCCGTTCCCGGCTCAGCGGCGCACGCTCGTCGGGGCTTGCACTTAAATCCACCGCCGTCATCTCCCCAGACTATCGCATTTTCGTACACTGTACGGTAGTCTCTCTTACTAAGTAAGGTACGCGTGAGGCAATCGAAGGGGAACAGTCATGGCGAAGAAGGAACAACACGAGGCACAGGGACCCGGCGTCGGGGGCGCCGAGCCGGGGCAGGGGCTGATGCGGGCCATTGTGCAGGACCGCTACGGCGACGTGGAGGTCCTGCACCCGACCCGGATCAACCGGCCCCGGATCCTGGACAACGAGGTGCTGGTGCGCGTGCATGCGGCCGGTCTGGATCGGGGCACCTGGCATATGATGACTGGCCGGCCGTACCTGCTGCGCCTCATTTTCGGATTCCGCAAGCCCCGGAACCCCGTGGCCGGGCTGGATCTGGCCGGCACGGTCGAAGCCGTCGGCGCGGCGGTGACCCGCTTCCGGGTGGGGGAGGAGGTGTTCGGCTTCGGGAAAGGCTCCTTCGCCGACTACGCCGCGGCCAGGGAGGACAAGCTGGCCCGCAAACCGGCGGGGCTGAGCTTTGAGCAGGCCGCCGTGGTTCCGGTCTCGGCCGTCACCGCACTGCAGGGCCTGCGCGACGCGGGCCGGCTCCAGGCGGGGCAGAAGGTGCTGATCACCGGCGCGTCGGGCGGGGTGGGCAGCTACGCCGTGCAACTGGCCAAGGCGATGGGCGCCGAGGTGACTGGCGTGTGCAGCACCGCGAAGGCGGCGCTGGTGCGCTCCCTCGGCGCCGACCACGTCATCGACTACCTCCGCGAGGACTTTGCCGACGGCACGCGGCACTATGACCTGATCCTGGACCTGGCGGGGAATCCGGCCCTGTCGCGGCTGCGCCGGGCGCTTACGCCCGCGGGCACGGCCGTCGTCGCCGGTGGCGAGCACGGCGGCCAGGTGACGGGCATGAGCCGGCAACTGGGCGCCGTGGCGCTTTCGCCGTTCGTGCGCCAGCGGCTGACCATGTTGGCCGCCACCCAAAAGGCCGCCGACCTGGAGCGGGTGGCCGAGCTCATCGACGCCGGCGAGGTAACGCCGTGCCTGGACCTGACCTTCCCGCTGGATCGGGCCCAGGAAGCCATGCGCCATCTGGTGGCCGGCAAGGCCCGCGGAAAAGTGGCCATCACCCTGTAGCGCCATGAACATGAAGACATAAAGACATGACAGACATGAACAGCCAAACCATGGCGGGCAAGACGGTGCTGGTCACCGGCGGCTCCTCGGGCATCGGCAAGGCCACCGCCGTCGGGCTGGCCGCGAGGGGTGCCCGGCTGGCCATCACCGGGCGGGACCGCGGGCGCACCGAGGCCGCCGCCCGGGACATCCGGGCGGCCGGCGGAGGACGCGTGGAGGTGTTCATCGCCGATCTCTCCTCCCAGGCGCAGGTGCGCCGATTGGCCGGGGAGGTGCTGCGGAGCCTGCCCCGGATCGATGTGCTGGTCAACAATGTCGGCGGCTATTGGAACACCCGGCACGTGAGTGCGGACGGGCTGGAACGCACGTTTGCGCTCAACCACCTGGCTCCGTTCCTGCTCACCGGGCTGCTCCTGGATCGGCTGCGGGAGAGCGCCCCGGCCCGCATCGTGACGGTGGCCTCCAACGCCCAGGCCCTGGGCCGGATCGATTTCGAGGACCTCCAGGGCGAACGGTCCTACTCGGGGTCGCGGGCCTACAACCAGTCAAAGCTGGCCAACGTCCTGTTCACCTACGAGCTCTCCCGGCGGCTCACGGGCAGCCAGGTGACGGCCAATGCCCTGCATCCGGGCGTGGTGAGCACCTCCTTTGGGGCCGAGGACCCCGGCCGCATGCAGCAACTGGCCGTGCCGTTCCTACGCCCCTTCATGAAGACCCCGGCCCGCGGTGCCGCCCTGTCCATCCGCCTGGCGTCCGACGCCGGCCTGGAGCACGTGACCGGGTGCTACTTCGCCAATGGCGTGGCCAGACGATCCGCCAAGGCCTCGTACGACGGCGCCGCCGCCGCCCGGCTCTGGCGGGTGAGTGCCGGCCTGGTCGGACTGCCCGCCGAGTGATCCCGGGCCCGGTCGGGAAGCCCCGACGGGGCGGGCAGGCGGCCTGGCCGCGGCCCGCAAGTTCGTCCTGGACCGGGCCGGTTGGGATCTGGCGAGCGAGGGCATGTGCGGGGGGCCCCGGGTGCGGGTCTTCGCCGGCCGGGACCGCCACGCATCCGTCGACATGGCTCTCGCCTATGGGCCGCCCTGCGCTCGCTGGGCCGCTCCGGCGTCGCGGCGCTCGTGGACGGGCTGGTGGCAAACGCGCAGGCCTTTGCCCGGGCCCTCTCGCGCCTGCCCGGCGTCGAGGTGCTCAACGAGGTGGTCTTCACCCAACTACTCCACGGACGACGACGTGGCGGCCTCCCTGGACTCCATCAGCCGGGCGATCATCGCCGAGGACGCGGCCTGAGGTGCCTGAATGGTCCTGGCAAAATGGGGCATCCGCCCCATGCGGCTTATGCCCTGGCGGCCCTACGATCTGTGCATGAGGACATCAAGGAGATCGACATGACCGCACAGCAGCCGCAGGACTACGCCACGAGGGCGCAAGAGCCCACCGCAATCCCCGCCGAATGGCCCGCCGACACCGCGGAACGGTTCGCCGGGTACGGGATCCTGGGCGTGCCGTTTCGCTCCGGCCACTACCTGGCGTTCCGGCACTTTCCCGCCAGCTCGATCGGCCCCGGCTACCGCGCGGTCTGGCTGCGCCGGCCCGACCGGCAGTGGACGGTTTACGCGGACGCCCCACCCCAGCTGAGTTGCGCACGATATTTCGGCGCGGCCCTCGACGCGGCCGTCACCACCGAGGCGACCATCGGCTGGGACAGCCCGTCCGCGGCCACCATCGCGGTGCCCGGGATCCTGGACTGGCGGATCGAGCTGGCACCGTCCCCGACCACCCGCGCCATCAGCGCCCTGGCACCGCGGATGCCCGCCCGCTGGTGGCGGGACGAACGCGTCCTGCGCGCCATGGGGGCGATGACCGGCCCGCTGCTCCGCGCCGGGAAGCTGCGATTCTCCGGCGTCGTCCCCAACGGGCAAACCTTCCAGGCGCGGCCGCTGCGCGTGTGGACCGTCCGGTCCGCCGCCGCCACCATCGACGGCCTCGATGCCGGCACCCCGGCGCCTTTGCCCGAACAGGAGCACCTGGGCGGCTTCTGGCTGCCGCAACGCGGCCTGTTTGTGGCCGACCTCGGCGTCAGGTTCCCCTCCACCGCCGGCACGGCCCAGCGACCGGAGATCAGCACCGAAACGAGGGCATCACGACCCTGAAGGCCGCGATCAGAGAAAAGGGAAATCCACCATGAGCATCATTGAAACCACCCCGGAGGCTGCGGCCACGGGCCGGGCGGCCGAGATCTACGCCGACGACAGGAACGCGCTGGGCTATGTACCCAGCCACACCAAAGCCCTGAGCGTGAATCCCGACGCCTTTGCCGCCTGGAGGGCCCTCCAGGGCGCCATCGCCGGATCGATGGGCCTGCGCCGTTTTGAACTCGTGACCCTCGCCGCGGCCCTGGGCATCGGATCGGCCCATTGCCGGCTCGCCCACGGCAACAAGTCGCTGAAATTCCTGGGCGAAGAGGAGCTGGTGCGGATCGCCCGGGACTACCACGACGCCGGCCTGTCCGCGGCGGAGGTGGCGATGATGGAATTCGCGCAGAAGCTCAGCACCAATTCCGCCGCCATGACCGACGCCGACAGCCTGCGCCTGCGCGAGGCCGGGTTCGAGGACCGGGAGATTGTTGACATCGCCCTGGCCGCCGCGGCCCGCAACTACCTCAGCCGCGCACTCCAGGCGCTCGCCGTGGACGTCGACGTCCCGCCCGGCCTCAGCGAGACCCTGCGCCACGCCCTGCTCGAACCGCTCGGAACCCGCCAGCCGCTCGCCGGTTGAAACCAGGGCCGGCGAAGGGGCCCGTCCTATACTGGACACTGTGACGGAACCACTGCTGGGTTCAGGGCGTTCGGAACGGATTCCCGCGACTCCCGCGGCCGCGGGAGCGGCGGATCCTGGCGCACCGCGCCGCTCCGAGATCCTGGCGGCCTTGTCGCTGGCCATCGATCTGGGCCTGGGACAGCCCATGGAGCACATGCTCCGCGGCACCTTGCTGGGGCTGCGGCTCGCGGACCTGGCCGGCGTCGAACCGGCGGGACGCGGGCGAATCTTCTACGCCAACCTGTTGGCCTGGATCGGCTGCCACGCGGACTCCTTTGAACTGGCCGCCCTCTTTGGCGATGACATCGGCTTCCGGGCCGACTACTACACGGTGGACGCCCGGGGGCTCCCTATGCTCGCCCTGCTGCTGCGCCACACCGGATCCGGCCTGGCGCCGCTGCGCCGCGCCGAGCGCCGCACCCGGTTCGCGGCCACGGCCACCACCGCCGTCCGAACGCTCATCCGCTCGCACTGCACCTCGGCCGGCCAGCTGGCCAACAGGGTCGGGCTGGATGAGAGCATGCCAAACATCCTCAGCCATACCTTTGAACGCTGGGACGGCAAGGGACTCCCGGCGGGGCGGACCGGCGTCGAAATCCCGTTGGAGATGCGCATCGCCCAGCTGGCCGACGCGGCGGAGGTCTTCCTGCGCACCGGCGGCGTCGATGCGGCGGTCGCCACCGTTAAACAACGCCGGGGCACCCAATTTGATCCGCAGCTCGCGGATCTCTTTTGCGCCCATGCGCGGGCCCTGACGCGGGACCTGTTGGAGCTCGATCCGTGGCCGGCGGTGCTGGCCGCCGCCCCGGCCGACGTGCCCCTGTCCGGGCCGGAACTGGATTCGGTCCTGGCGGCCATCGGCGACTTCGCCGACCTCAAATCCCCCTACACGATCGGCCATTCCCGGGCCGTGGCCGCCCTGGCGGCCGAAGCGGGGGGAGAGTACGGCCTGGACGCCGGGGAGGTGGAGATGCTCCGCCGCGCCGGCTGGGTCCACGACCTGGGCCGGCTGGGCGTGTCCAACGGCATCTGGGACAAGAAGACACCGCTTTCCTATGTGGACCGGGAGCGGGTCCAGATGTACCCGGACCTGAGCGAGCGGATCCTTGGCCGCGTGCCCGGCATGCGGCGCGCGGCCGCGATTGCCGGGGCGCACCGGGAACGGGTGGACGGATCCGGCTATCCGCGCGGGCGCGACGGGGCCCAGCTCGATCCGAGCCAGCGGATTCTCGCCGCCGCCGACGCGTATCAAGGCTATCTGGAGCCCCGCCCGCACCGCCCGGCGCTGACACCGGAGGGCGCCGGGCAACGGCTTCGGGCCGAGGCCGGGGCCGGCCGGCTCGAGCCGCGGGCGGCCGATGCCGTCCTCCTGGCCGCCGGCCAGGGCGTGCGCCGGCGTCCAGTGCACCCGAGCGGGCTGACCGGCCGGGAGGCGGAGGTGCTCCGGCTGCTGTGCCGGGGGATGAACAACCGGCAAATAGCCGATGCGCTGTATATCGCGCCGAAGACCGCCCGGAACCACGTGGAACACATTTACTTAAAGATCGGGGCCGGCAACCGGGTGTCGGCCACGCTGTTTGCCCTGGATCACGGATTGTGGGACCGGGCCGGCGGGTGAGCGCCGCTCGAGCACCGGGTCAGCGAACGTCCGGCATCCCCGCGGCGGGGCCACTGGCCGGCTGGGTGGCCAGGCGGGAGAGGTCCAGCCGATTGGATGCGCCCGTTTTGCGCAACAGGTTGGAGATATGTGAGCTGACCGTTTTCTCGCTGATCACCAGGGCCCGGGCGATCTCACCGTAGGTTCGCCCGGCGACGACGTACGCAAGTATCTCCCGTTCCCGCGGCGTCAGCCCCGGCAGCTCGGCGAAGGCCGCCTGCCGCGCCCCGGCCGCAGGGGCGGTGATGTCGATCCGGGCGCGGGCGGCAAGTTCGCCCAGCCGTGCCCGGATGGGACCGGCCTGGAGTTCCTCGGCCAGGACCAGCCCGCGGCGCAGGAACGCCGTGGCCGGACCGCGCTGGGCGTGCCCGTGCAACAGCAGTGATTCCACCGCCCGCCAGCACGTGTATGCCTCTTCCCACAGAAGGGAGGCCGCCTTGCAGGCGTCGGCGGCCCGGGACCAGTCCGTCGCATTGTCCGCGCGGTCGCGGGCGCGGCCCACCTCGGCGGCGTAGAGACGGTTGAAGGCCGCCACCTGCAGGTCATACAGCGCCGTGCAGTCGCCGGGTTCATGGAGCGCGGCCGGGAAGCGGCGGACCAGCTCGTCGGTGAGCGCCACGAGGTCGGCGGTCGGTCCCATGGCATCGTTGGCCTGTTGGATCCGGTCCGCGAGGGACCGGGCGGCCAGGGGAATGAGCCATTCGCACATGGTCGGCAACATGCCGGCGGCGTTGGCACCCGTCATCGCCGCATCATAGGCGGCCTCGGGGTCGCCGGCCCCGAGGAAGACTTCCGCGCGGACGGCATCGAATTCGAGATTGAGGAAGTCGGACTTTTGGGCGTAGAGCTCCTCGGCGCGGGCCAGGTGGGCCTGCGCCTCCGCCTGCCGGCCCTGCCAGAGGGCAAGACGGGCGGCCGACAGGCGCGCGGCAACATCGCCCATGGTGCCGGGGTCAGAGCCCAACGCCACCCGTAGTGCCTGCTCACACTCCCGCCAGCGGCCGATGGCCAGGTAGCTTCCGGCCTCGCTGGCGGCCATTTTGGCGATGAATGCGTGCGGTGCCCCGAGGGCCGCCAGCTGCTGGCGCCCCGCCCGCATGAGATCGGCATACTGCTGGCTCGTCCAGGTTGCGGTCGCATTCGCCTGCCAGAACGACGCGTGGACAAAACCCCAATAGTCCCGGGCCTGCACGGCGGCCGCCCTGGCCTCGGTGGCAAAGGTTCGCGCCGCCTCGGAATAGCCGTTGTTCACCGCGGCCATGGCGTTGGCCGTCAGTGCGTAGGACAGTGCCCGGGGATGACCGGCAGCACGGGCTGCCGCGAGGGCCCCCCCGGCGTGACTGGCCGCGTCGGGCTTGTCCGCCCACACCTCGACGTGGGCGAGTTCCGCCAAGGCAAGCGCGTACTGCCAGCTTGCCGGCTCAACGGCGGCGAGCCGGACCGCCTGGCGCATGTCGCCGATCGTCATGAAGGATCGTCCCGTGGAAAAGAGCAGGTGCGATCGCCGCACCAGCAATTCGGCCGCGTCCAGGGGTCGGGCGTCGATGCCGGCTACGACCAACAGCGCCTCCACCGCCTCCAGTTCATCCTCCATGGCGCCGGTCTCCTCGGCGGCGGCGCGCAGCCGGGTCAACAACTCCTGCTGGCTCTCCGGTGCGTCCGGCAGGCTCCTGCGCAAGACGACCGCGCGGCGCAGCAGGCGGAGCATCTCGGTCGTGCCGCCCGCGTCGCCCGCGGCGGCTGAGGCGCGCAGGGCCCACCGGTAGGCGTCGGCGGTGTGGCCGGCCGTGTAATGGTGGTCCGCCAGGGCCACCAGGGACTCAAAGTCCGGGTCAGCCGCCCCGGCGAGCCGGTCCTGCTGGTGGGTGGCGAAGGCCGCATGCCAACGCGCCCGCTCGTCGCCGTCCTGCTCCTGCTCGAGGACCTCGGCGATCAGCGGATGGTGAAACCACCAGTGCGTTCCTTCCGCTCCGCACTCCGTGATGCCCGCATCGGCCGCCTCATGGAGGAGCGCGAGGACGCCGTCGGGCCGGCTCCCCGGGTGCGCGACGGCGTCGAGGTCCCGGGCGCGGATGGGCCGGCCGCCGACGGCCATGAGCTGGGTGATTTGGCGGGCTTCGGCGGACAAGCTGCGCCATGAGCGCAGCACCGCGGATCGCAGGTCCGAGGGCAGCTTCGGAGGCAGGTGCCGGGCATCGGGCCGAAGGCCGGCGACCACCAGGCGGTTGAGGTAGGCGTTTCCGGCGGTATGGGTGAAGACTTCCTCCAGCAGGGACTGGTGCGGGGGAGCGCCCAGCAGACGCGAGAGCTGCGCCTCGGTTTCCAGGCGGTCCAACGGGCCCAGGGTCAGCCAGTTGATGCGGGGCAGGCGCCGGATGTCGGCGAGCCAGCGCTGCACGGGGTGGCCCTCGGCGACCTCGCCGCTGCGCAGCGTGGCGATGATGGCCAGGCTCCGGTCGGCCGGCCCGGCGATCAGGTACATCAGCACATCCAGGGTGCTCTGGTCCGCCCATTGCAGGTCGTCGATCACCAGGACCACCGGCCGGAGCAGGCAGAGCTCCTCTAGCCAACCGTCAATCACCACCGGCACGTCATGCGGCGCCTCACCGGCCGTTCGCAGCGTGGGGTGCGCAACGCCGTCGAGCCGTGGAGCACGGCGGAACGCCGATCGCAGGGCCAGGAACGGGACCGTGAGCGAGGCCAGGGGCAGGGCGGCGCCGGCGAAGACCCAAGCCACGGAGCCTGCGGAAGCACAGGCGTGTTGCACCAGGGCGGTCTTCCCGACGCCCGCATCCCCCGAGACCACCAGTGTTCCGGCCGTCCCGGCGGCGACGCCAGCCAGGAAGGCGCCCAATACCCCCAACTCCTTCGCCCGTCCGACGAGGTCGGGGTCAATCCCCTCCACGTTTTGGGTCACGTCACCAGTGTCCCACCGCGGCGCCCGGCGGGCTGGGAATCTGAGGGTTTTTGTTGAATTTCTGAGGGGTAATTCCCGATGTAATGCGAGCGGTCGGGGACGACTGTAGAGATATCGGATTCACAGCGGATCCCCACCCAATGAAAGGCAAGATCATGTATTCAACACATCGGGCATCGCGGTGGACCGGCCTTGCCGTCGCCGCCCTGCTGACGGCCATCATCGCACCGGCCCCGGCGTTCGCTCGCCAGGACACCGGAACACTGGACGGAACGGTGACCATATTCACCGGCCCGGCGTGCGAGCTGACCCGTATCGGAACGCAACTGGTGCGTTGCGACAGTCTCACCGGCGCCGGGGTCACCGCCCCATTGTGGGTGCCGGAGAGCTAAGCAATCCCGCGCCCGTCCGACGACGGCCTGCCGAGGCCGCGCCGGGCGGGCGCGGGTTTCGCGCCGGCGCCTTTTCGGCCCTGCCGGCGTAGTATTAAACTTCCTATTTCTCCTATGGCGGTGGTGGCCATGTCCCTTTCATCAAGCCCAGCAACAACCATTCTTCCGGTCGCGGACCAGGAGCGCGCCAAGAAGTACTACGCGGATACTCTTGGCCTGGAGTTTCGCGGGAAAGCGGCGGACGGTAACCTGATCTTCGCCCTCGAGGGATCCGCGACCCTGGGGCTCCTGCCGGATCCGGCCGCGAAGCCCTCCGAGCACACGGCCATCAGCTTCGAGGTTCAGGACATCGCGGACGCCATTCGCGACCTGGGCGCGCGTGGAGTCACGTTCGAGGACTACGACTTGCCGGATCTGAAGACCACCGATCACATTTCGAGCGTCGGGTCGGAAAAGGCCGCCTGGTTCAAGGACCCGGACGGCAACATTTTGTGCCTGCACCAAAATGTCCAGGCTTGACCAGGCCCGCCAAAGCTAAGTAGCCCCGCCGCGTACCCACGCCCCCGGTCCGGCGGTCCGGTATTTCATGCGGGGTCAGGTCGCGGGCCCCGTGGGGCCGGCCCCGCCTTCGGCGGCCCAGTCCTGTCCTTCCTGGTCGGTGAGCGCCGGATCTGAATCGACGTCCGCGGTGGCGGGGGGCGTGGCCGTTTCGGGCCCGGACGTCGTGGACGTCGCCGGACGATCGCCGCCGCTGGGGGCTTCCTCAGCGGGCTTCCCGTGCGGGACGGCACTTTTGACCTTGCGGCCCAGCTGCTCCGCGACGTCGGCGGCCTCGTCCTTGACGGTCTTGGCGACGGTGGCGACGGTCTCCTGCACGGCATCGGTATGCCACATGGATTTCACCGATCGCTTGATCGACTCATAGCTGCCTCGCCCGGCGCGGGTGCCCAGGACGTATCCTGCGCCGAGTCCTGCAACGAACGCCAGTTTTGCCTTCATGGTCATCTCCTGTTCGTGGGCTTCAGTGGGACGTGGGGAAATGCCCGCCGCCTATTTGGTTTTGCCGGCGGCGGCTTTCTCCGTTTCTGTGCCTTCGTGCTCGAGGGTGCCGGCGGTGTCTTCCAGGTGTGCCCGCATGAACCACTGGAAGAGTTCCAGCGCGGCGGTGTGGCCGATGAGCATGTCCTCGGTGACCGGGTCCAATTCGCCCGTGGCCGTGATGGCCTCCCGGTGGCTGGCGATCAGGCCGTCGTAGACGATGTCCAGGGCGGCCAGGTGTGCGGCGGTCCCGGCCCGGCCGATCGAGTAGTCATCCCAGGCCCGGTCCCGGACCAGCGCCCCGGGGAGCCCGTTGGGGGATACCCCCAGGGTGGCCATGCGCTCGGCCGTCTGGTCAATCATGGTGCGCACCAGCTCGATGTGCGGGTCCAGCATCTTGTGGACGCCGATGAAGTCCCGGCCCACCACGTTCCAGTGTGCATGCTTGAGAGTGAGCGCCAGATCGTTGAGGGCGTGCAGGCGGCCCTGCAGGATGGCCCCCACCTTGTGGCCGTCCTGTAGGGACAGGCCGGGGACCGTAAATTTTGCGTTCGAAGTGTTCTTGGAAACCATCGACAACTCCTCCTCACATGCCGGCCACCGAATTTCGAGGGCCGGGTACCCCACGCTAACCACGAATCATGGCGAGCGCCACCGAATCAAAAAATCAATCGCGAACGCCGTCCTTTTCCTCCGCGGCCCGGAGCTTGTCTTTTTGGCGCTGCAGGTCCTTCTCGCCCTCGTCCTCCGCTCCGTAGAGCTTGGAGTTGGTGACTTTCAACTCCAGCATCATCGCCTCGAGCTTGAGGTTGATCGCCAGATTGTCCCTGTTTTGGGTGTTTTGGATGATGAACACCATCAGAAACGTCACGATCGTCGTACTCGTATTGATGATCAGCTGCCAGGTGTCCGAAAAGCCCAATATTGGCCCGCTGACGGCCCAGAGGATGAGGATGGCGACCGCGCCGACGAAGACGCCCGGATGCCCGAGGGCCGTGGCTGTCTTGGTGGTGAAGCGGCTAAAAACATCTTCCTTGGTGCGCTCGCTCACGGGGGGACCTCTCACTGGATGGCCTGGCGGAGAATGTCAGCCGATCAGGCCTGCTTGACCAGTGCGGCCTCGAGTTCGATCTTGACCTTGTCGCTGACCAGCAACCCGCCGGCCGCTAGTGCGGCGTTCCAGGTCAGCCCGAATTCCTTGCGGCTGATGACGGTTTCGGCCGTGAATCCGGCACGGGTCGCCCCGAAGGGATCCACGGCCACGCCGGTGAACTCCACCTCCAGGTCGACCGGCTTGGTGATGTCCCGGATGGTCAGGTCCCCGGTGAGGGTGTATTCCTCGCCTTCGCCCTCGACGCTGGTGGCCCGGAACGTCATGTCGGGGTACTTTTCGACGTCGAAGAAGTCGGCGCTGCGCACATGGGTGTCCCGGTTGGCGTCGCCGGAATCAAAGCTCGCGGTCTTCACGACAGCGTGCAGGGTGGAGTTGGCCAGCGAGTCGCCCACGCGGGCTTCGGCTGCCGCATCCGTGAAGCGTCCGCGGACCTTGCTGATGCCGGCATGGCGCACCGTGAAGCCAATCTCGCTGTGGGCGAGGTCGAGCATCCAGACGCCTTCACTGAGTTCCTGGGGCAGTGTCATGGCTGATCTCCTGGTGATGTGGATGATGGACAAACGACGGACTGTGATGGTTTGGCCTCGAAGGGCCAAGACAAGCAAAACACATCGGCACGGCCCGGCACCAGTGCCCGGGCACCACCAGTTCTGCCCGGGCGCGCCGCCGCCCGATCCTGCGCGCCGGGCCCGTCACAGGCGCGCGAAGCGGGCGCGCGCGAAGCTGTAAATACCGTAGGCCATCAGCCCCACCGCGACCACGATCAGGATCGCTTCGCCGTGGGGAAGCGCCGCGAGGGCCTTCAGTCCGCCGTCGAGACCGGAGGCCTGGTGCGGATCCACCGTGACGGCCGCGATGACGAACAGGGCCCCGACCATGATGACGGCGACGCCCTTGGCGAGGTACCCGATCACGGCCACCGCGACGACGGCTTTCCCGGAGCGCCCGCCGGGGATACTGATATCGGTGCGGAACTTTCGTCGGGCGCCCTTGTAGATGAAGTAGCAGCCGACGCCGGCCGTGGCCAGGCCCACGATGATCAGCAGCATCTGGCCCCCCGGCAGGGAGAGGATGGTCCCGCTCGCCTGGCGGGTGGAGGACGATGCGTTCGTGGGCCGTTTGAGCGCGAATGCCAGTGCCGTCCCGGCAAGGACAAAGTAGGCCACCGCCTTCCCGAGCGACACCAGGCTGCGTGCCCACCGCTTCTTGGACGAGGAACCGATCCCCAGGGCCGCCTGGAGGAGGAGCCAGAGGGCGAGGGCGGCGAGCCCCACCACTGCAACCCACAGGACTATGGCCCCGCCCGGCACTTTCATCAACTGGGCGAAAGCGCCGGACTGGTCCGATTCCCCGCCGCGGTGCAGGGCGATCCGGATGGCGATATAGCCCATCAGCAGGTGCATGAGCCCGCTGGCCGCGAACCCGACGCGGGCAACCATGGTCAGCGCGGCGCTGTTGCCGGCCTTGCCGGCGACCCGGCGGGCTTCGCGCCCGGCGCTCATGAGCCGTCGACCTGGGTCTGTGAGTGGGGGCCCTCAACACGTTCGCCGGGGACGCGGACCGTTCGCACGGTGTCGACGGCCATGATCATTCCCACGATGACAAGGGACAGGGCCAGGGAGGCCGTCGTGTCGCTGATCCAGTGGTAGCCGAGGTAGAGACGGCTGGCGGACTGCAGGAGGATCCCCACGATGGCGATGCCGACTGCGGCCACCGTGAAGGCCGTTTTTTGGCGTCGGCTGGCGACCAGGAAGGCCAGGATCAGCAGAAAGTCCGCGGTCCCGAGCACGTGGCCGGAGGGGAAGGAGAAGGAGGAGTCCGCGCCGAAGAGCATCGCCGCGACGGGCGGCCGGGGATGCCGGATCAGCGGGGCGAGGACCTGCGCCAGAATCAGCCCCGTGGCCATCCCGGCGGCCAGGAGCAGGGGACGCCAGGCGTGCTTGGCCAGGACCGTCCAGGCGACGATGACGACCAGGACGATCACCGGCAGGGCGACCGGCCCGAAAATGACGGCCAGCGCGATCATGAAAACGGTCAGCTCCGGGGCGCGCTGGGCAACAAACCAGGTGGTCACCGGCTGGTCCAGGCGTTCAATTCCAGAATGCGTCACGACGCCGTAAAGCAGCACCAGGAACAGCAGAAGTCCGGTGGTGACCAGCACCGCGGAGGTGGCATAGAGCCGCCGCCGGGTGGCGGGGGCAACGAAGCGTTCCTCCACGATGAACTTTTCGTGCCAGCCCGCCCGCCGCTGCCCGTGCTGGGCCGGGGAGCCGGTCATGACTTGTCCCGGGCCGCAGGGCCCGCCGTCGTCCGCACGGTCAGCGAGCGCTTCTCCACCGTGACCCGGAGGTGTCTTGCCGCGGCGAGGTGGTCTCCGTCGAGTTGGAATTCCTGGTCACGGTCCAGCGTGATTTCCGCCGACTTGCCCGAAAAGTATTCCACGGAGCTGTTCATGTCGTTTTTTCGCCCGAAGAGTCCGGCCAGCACGCCCAACCACCCCAATTTTCCCACCGGTGCCAGGACCACCAGGTCCAGGATGCCGTCGTTGACCAGCGCATCGGGGAAGATCTCCACGCCGCCCATCAATTTTCCGCAGTTGCCCACCATCACGCTGCGGACCCGGCGCCGGAACACGGGCCGGCCGTCGATGCTGATACGCGCCTTCACGGGCTTGCCGGGCAGCTCCCGGATGCCGGCCTCCACGTACGCAAGCCAGCCCACACGGTCCTTGAGTTGATCGAGGGTGTTGGCCATGATGGCGGCGTCGTAGCCGAGCCCGGCCATCACCAGGAAGCATTGTTCCTCCTCCGCGTGGTCCAGGGCCGCCTTCACCACGTCGATCAAAACGTCCGACCCGTTCAAAACGTCCCGGCTGGCGCTGAGCGGGTCCGTGATGTCGATGCCCAGGTTGCGGGCCAGCAGGTTGCCCGTTCCCATCGGCACGATGCCCAATGCGGTGGCGGTGCCCGTGAGGACCTCAGCCACGCAGCGAACGGTACCGTCCCCGCCGGCGGCAATGACGACGTCGGCCCCGGCCCCGAGCGCCTTCCTCGCCTGACCGGCGCCGGTGTCCTCCTCCGTGGTTTCCAGCCAGAGCGGCTCGGCCCAGCCTTCCTCCCGGCACAGGCTGGAAAACGCGGACTGGAAATCCTTGCCGGGGGACTTCATCGGATTGATGATCACCGCGGCGCGCCGGCTCGGCGCGGGGCTGAACTCGCTCATCTCGACCTCCGGGATAAGTATCAGGGATGTGTCCGGAAATAGCATCCTAGCCGGATTCGGCACACATCGAACCAAAAAAGGCAATGGCCCGTGGACTTTTGTCCGCCGGCCCGTTCCCAGCGTCCGCCATGCAGCTCGGGGGTACGTCCCGGCACTGTCCCACCCCGCATCCATGCGCCCTCCGGATTAAAGTTGTTGCCAGATCCGCAGGACGGCGGGATGATCGAAACCCAAGGCGCACGAATCATCACCGAGCCGACCCGCCCGCGGACCGGCGTGATCAGGGGGAGGTCCCGCATGGGCCAGCCTGCCGGGAACCCGCGCGAGGAACCACCCCGGGTCGATGTCCGCCTCCAGCGCACCCGGGACCTCCTGGATCTCCGCCTCGAGGCCCCCGGCTGCGCCCTCGAGCCCGGCGACGGCGGCGCCGAGCTGGTCGCCGGACCGGACGCCTCGCTCATCATCCACTTCCCGCCGCAACACATCGGCGAGGAGATCTGGGATGCCGGGGCCCCGCCGCCCCCGCCCGCGCCGCCGCCGGGGCCCTCGAGCCACATCGCGGCCGGCCCGAGCCGGCTGGTCTATGAGGTCCCGGAGGGCACCCGCATCCCCTACACGCTCGAAAAAGTGCTTGCGGCCCTCCCGGGCCTGCGCCTGCGGGTCTCGCCCAACGCGACCCCGGCCGGTGAGGCGGGCGACCGCGGCGCCGAGAGGCCGGGCGAGCTTGAGACCGCGATTGAGGCGCCCTACCACCTGATCGTCTCCCCGAGCGCGCGGGGCGCTTTCGTCCACGACAGCGCCCCGAAGGGTCCCCCGGACCGGGCCGAGCTGTGGCGCACGCACCTGACGGTGCGCCGGGACGACGGCACGATTGACGACGACGAACCCGAGCAGCGCATCGTGCGCGCCCTGTGGACGCGCGACGTCGAGCAGCCCCCGCCCGCCTTCGAGCAGCCCCTCGTCGAATTCGACCGCCGCGCCATCGTCGAGAAAACCCACGGCGGGGACCCCGGCAACGCCAAGACACCCCTGCTGGTCAGCAACCTCTCGCTGTCCAGCCTCGGCGCCTGGTTCGACTGGAGGCAGTCCTGGGAGTTCCCCACCAACATCGTCGACTACCGGCACCAGTCCTTCATGGGCCGCGACGGCTACGTGCGCAAGGCCTACCCGGGGATCCTGTTCCCGTTTGGGCACCGATGCTTCCTGGTCGCCGTCACGGAACGGGAGATCAAGCACCGCGACACGCCCGTCGCCTATCTGTGGCAGCGCTGGTTCATCATCGTCCGCCAGCCCACCCGCGGCTATCCGGACGGCGAGCGCGACAACCCGTTCGGGCAGGTCACCGTCGGCCCGCTCGTCACGCCGGACCTCGACAAGCCGCCGGACGGCCGGGAGCCGTTCGTGCCCACCCGCAACGGCGTCCCGTTCCCGTTCACGCTCACCACCGTCGACCGCGGCGGCGGGATAACGACCTGGCCGGCGCCGCTCGTGTTCGTGCAGGCGGGACGGGAGGGACCGCAAACCTTCCTGTTCAACGCCCAGAATGCCGCAGCACGGTACTTCCCGGTGCGCCAGATCCAGGGGCGCGGGCAGGCGCTCGCGGTCGCGGCCCCCGTCAAGGCTGGGGACACCTCGGTGGAGATCGCCCACCTGGTCTTCGACGGCGAGATCGATTCGGCCAACGTCACCAGCCGGCCGTTCCTTACCGAGGCCCGCGTCGTCGTCCCGTCCATGCGGCACCTCGCCCCCCAGGCGCCGGCGGTGGACGTCGTCTTCGCCCAGCCCTACCTCGCCCACGGCCTGCCCGCGCGCGGAATGGACGCCGCGCCCGTCCCCGGCGCCCCCAACGCCGGGGAGCTGGTCCTCGCCCTCAAAAGCGCCCCCGCGGCCGTCGACTTCAGCAGCGGCTCGGACCGGGCGGGCGGGTTCCTCGCCCCCAACCTGTCGGTGAAGGGCATCTCCCGGGCGCTGGGCGCGATCGGGGAGAGCGGCGCCGGGCCCTCCCCGTTCGATGCCGGCACCTTCGACCCGGCGTCGTTCCTCTCCGGCGCGCTGCCCAAGCTCTTTGGCCTGTTCAGCCTCCTRGACCTGCTCAAGGC
>NZ_JBFREA010000028.1:0-38051 GCF_052114065.1 Specibacter sp. RAF43
CAATAGATGTCGAAAAATCGCGATTTTCGCGATTTTTCGACATCTATTGCGGCTTAGTTGGGGGGAGGAGGCGGGGAGGGCGGGGCTAGACGGCCTCGGGGACGTCCAGCCACTGGTACCAGCCGCGGTGGAGCACCAGCCAGGCCATGAGCCCGTACCCGGCCTGGCCGGGGGAGCCGGCGTTCACGGCGACGTCGTTGCGCCACTGTTCGTGGTTTTGCAGCGGGGAGAACGTATCCACGTAGTGGTGCTTGCGGCGCGTGGTGACGTCGGCAAACGCGGTGTTAAGCTCGGCCAGCTTACGATTCAGCGCGGGGTCAAGGGACGGGGGCGGGCCCACCACGAAGACCGGGATGTTCAGCTGCGTGGCCCCGTCCAGGATGTTGGCCAGGTTCAGCCGGCTGCGCGCCGTGGTCAGGCCGTATTCGATGTCCCGGCCGGAGAGGCCGATGACCATGCGGTTCTCGTGGAAGTCGTCAAATCGCTTGCCGGCCTCCGCGAGCCAGCGGCCGGCCAGCGCCTCGGTGCCTTCCCCGGGGCTCGCCAGCACGTACGGCTCCATGGTGATGGTGTCCTGGGGTGTCCGGGCCAGCACCCGGCCCAGCCAGCCCAGCGCGCGCGGATCGCCCACCCCGGCAACCAGCTCGTCCCCAACAGCTACGATTCGCAGCTCCCGATTTTCCACGGCGGCCCTTTCTAGTTCGAAAAAAGATTTCTCGGATCAACGGCAAAGATGCCCGGCCCGATGGAGCAGGCCGGGCATCCAATGCCGCTAGTTGCGCTCGAACGCCTGCTTGATCAGCAGCGTCTGTTCGACGGCGTGGATCTTCGCCGATCCGGTGGCGGTCGCCGCGGACGCCGGGCGCGAGACCCGGGTGATCGCCCGGCCCAGCTCCGGTGCCAGGTTCAGCCCCATGAAGGGCCACGGGCCCTGGTTGGCCGGTTCGTCCTGCGCCCAGATGACGTCGGCGTTGGGGTACTTGGCCAGTTCGGCGTTGATCTCCGCCAGCGGCAGCGGGTACAGCTGCTCCAGGCGGATGATGGCCACCTTCGTGTCCCCGGCCTTCTCGCGTGCGGCGATCAGGTCGTAGTACAGGCGTCCGGAGACCAGGATGACGCGGTCGACGGCGTTGGCGTCCACCGCGGCATGCTCGCCGATCACGGGCCGGAACCCGCCGGTGGTGAAGTCCTCGACCGACGACGCGGCGGCCTTCAGGCGTAGCAGCTGCTTGGGCGTGAAGATGATCAACGGCTTGCGCGGCTTGCTGTAGGCCTGGCGGCGGAGCAGGTGGAAGTGCGAGGCCGGCGTGGTCGGGTTGGCCACGACCATGTTGTCCTCGGCACACATTTGCAGGTAGCGCTCGATCCGGGCCGAGGAGTGGTCCGGACCCTGGCCCTCGTAGCCGTGCGGGAGCATCAGCACCAGCGACGAGCGCTGGCCCCACTTCTGCTCGGCCGATGAGATGAACTCGTCCATCACCGTCTGGGCGCCGTTGGCGAAGTCACCGAACTGGGCCTCCCAAATGACCAGCGCATCCGGGCGCTCCACCGAGTAGCCGTATTCAAAGCCCATGGCCGCGTATTCGCTCAGCAGCGAATCGTAGATCCACAGCTTGGCCTGGGAGTCGCCGAGCTCGGCGATCGGCGTCCAGACGTTGCCGTTGGCGCGGTCGTGGAACACCGCGTGGCGCTGCACAAACGTGCCGCGGCGCGAGTCCTGGCCGGCCATGCGGATCGGGACACCCTCCAGCAGCAGCGAGCCAAACGCGGCGAGTTCGCCAAAGCCCCAGTCAATGCCGCCTTCACGGGACATGACCTCGCGCTTTTCCAGCAGGGACTTCAACTTCTGGTGGACCGTGAAGCCCTCCGGAACGGCGGTGTGCACCTGGCCGATGCGGGCCAACGTATCCGCCGTGATGGCCGTGTTCTTGGGGTCGTTGACCCCGGCGTCGGCCTGCTGGGCCATGGGGCGCTCCAGGTCGGAGACCGCATGCGTGTCCTTGGTGATGATCGGGATGGGCGAGGTCTGGGCCGCGTGGGTCTCGGCAAAGACGCGCTCCAGGCGTTCCTGGTAGTCGCGCAGCAGCTGCGACGCCTCGTCCTCGGTGATGTCGCCGCGGCCAATCAGGGCCTCGGTGTACAGGCGGCGCACGGAACGCTTGGCCTCGATCAGGTTGTACATCAGCGGCTGGGTCATGGAGGGGTCGTCGCCCTCGTTGTGGCCGCGGCGGCGGTAGCAGACCATGTCGATGACGACGTCCTTGCGGAAGCGCTGCTGGAACTGGTAGGCCAGCTCGGCCACGCGGACCACCGCTTCGGGGTCGTCGCCATTGACATGGAACACGGGGGCCTGAATCATCTTGGCCACATCGGTGGAGTACACGGACGAGCGCGAGGAGGACGGCGCCGTCGTGAAGCCGACTTGGTTGTTGACCACCACGTGGATGGTGCCGCCGGTGCGGTAGCCGCGCAGCTGGGAGAGGTTCAGCGTTTCCGCCACGACGCCCTGGCCGGCAAAGGCGGCGTCGCCGTGGACCATGATGGGCAGCACGGGGAAGTTCTCGCCCTGATCCAGGCGGTCCTGCTTGGCGCGGACGATGCCTTCGAGCACGGCGTCCACGGCCTCCAGGTGCGAGGGGTTGGCGGCAAGGTAGACCTTCGTCTCGTTGCCGGCGTCGGAGGTGAACGTGCCCTCGGTGCCGAGGTGGTACTTCACGTCGCCGGATCCCTGCACGCTGCGGGAATCCTGGGTGCCCTCAAACTCGCGGAACACCTGGGCGTAGGTCTTGCCGGCGATGTTGGTCAGCACGTTCAGGCGGCCGCGGTGCGCCATGCCGATGGCCACCTCGTCCAAGCCGTCGTCGGCGGCGTCGGAAATGATGGAGTCCAGCAGCGGAATCAGGGACTCGCCGCCCTCGAGGGAGAAGCGCTTCTGGCCGACGAACTTCGTCTGCAGGAACGTCTCAAAGGCCTCGGCGGCGTTCAGCTTCGAGACGATGCGCAGCTGCTCTTCGCGGCTCGGCTTGGAGTAGGGGTGCTCCAACTCGTCCTGGAACCACTTGCGCTGCTCGGGCTCCTGGATGTGCATGTACTCGATGCCGGTGGTGCGGCAGTAGGCATCGCGCAACACGCCCAGGATGTCGCGCAGCAGCAGCTTGGGCTTGCCGCCGAAGCCGCCGGTGGGCCACTCGCGGTCCAGGTCCCACAGGGTCAGGCCGTAGGTGAGCACGTCCAGGTCGGGGTGCTTGCGCTGGCGGAATTCCAGCGGGTCGGTGTCCGCCATGAGGTGGCCGCGCACGCGGTAGGAGTGGATGAGCTGCTGGATCCGGGCAACCTTGTTGATCTCGTCAGCCGGGTCGACCTGCAGGTCCAGGCTCCAGCGGACGGGCTCGTACGGGATGCGCAGGGATTCAAAGATCTCGTCGTAAAAGTTCTCGGCACCGAGCAGGAGCTGGTGGATCTTCTTCAGGAACTCCCCGGAGCCGGCACCCTGGATGACGCGGTGGTCATACGTGGAGGTCAGGGTCAGGATCTTGGAGACGGCCGTCCGGGCAATGATCTTGGCACTGGCACCCTGGAATTCCGCCGGGTAGTCCAGGGAACCGACGCCGATGATGGCGGCCTGGCCCTTGGAGAGGCGGGGCACGGAATGGACCGTGCCGATGCCGCCGGGGTTGGTCAGCGAGACCGTGGTGCCGGCGTGGTCGTCGGCGGTGAGCTTGCCGGCGCGGGCGCGCTTGATCAGGTCCTCGTAGGTGTGCCAGAACTCGGCGAAGCTGAGGGTCTCGGCCTTCTTGATGTTGGGCACCATGAGCAGGCGCGTGCCGTCCGGCTTGGGCATGTCGATGGCGATGCCGAAGTTCACGTGCGGGGGCTGGACGGACACGGGCTTGCCGTCGACGACGTCGTAGTAGACGTTCATGGACGGGAACTGGGTCAGCGCCCGGATGACGGCGTAGCCGATCAGGTGCGTGAAGGAGACCTTGCCGCCGCGGGCGCGGGCCAGGTTGGAGTTGATGACCACGCGGTTGTCGATGAGCAGCTTGGCCGGGATGGCGCGCACGCTGGTGGCCGTGGGCACTTCCAGGCTGGTGATCATGTTCGTGGCGATGGCCTTGGCCGGGCCGCG
Organism: Specibacter sp. RAF43; assembly: GCF_052114065.1. Lineage (NCBI taxonomy): Bacteria > Bacillati > Actinomycetota > Actinomycetes > Micrococcales > Micrococcaceae > Specibacter > Specibacter sp. RAF43. The sequence goes on from NZ_JBFREA010000028.1 coordinate 4,130, forward strand.
CAGCACGGTGTTGACGGCCTCGTCCGGAACGGAGGTGTCCTTGGCCGTCTTGGGCAACTGGGCCGGGATCGGCGTGGTGCCGGTGCGGGCGGCATCCTTCGCCGGGGCCGGCGGGCGCTGGGCCGCCGGGGCCTTGGGGGTCGCCGCGGCGGGTGCCGGCGTCGTGCTGGGGGCGGCCGGGGCGGGCGCCGGCGTCGTGCTGGGGGCGGCCGGAGCGGGTGCCGCGGTGGCGCCGTTGACGGCGGCGGCCGGGACGACAGGGATTTCCCGTGTTATGGGATTGGCGGTTGCCGCGGTGTGGCGGCCATTGCCGGCCGCGTCCTCGGCCTCGAACGACTCGAACAGCGGCCACCACTTTGTGTCCACGGAGTTCTTGTCACCCTGGTAGCGCTCGTACAGCTCATCGACGAGCCACTCGTTTCCGCCAAATTCCTCGGGTAGACGGTGGATGGATTGCTCTGGCACGTGTATAACGCCTCTTCCATGAGTTCTTGTTGCCCGCTGTGCATAGGTTTTGCCGCGGGTTGTGCCGCGCGTGAGCACCCGTCGGGGCACAAACGGCGCAGCAGCCGCAAGACCTATTCGATCGTTGGCCAGGTGGTTCCAAACCCTGACCCCCTGTAAGTCTAGTGAGCAATTCCAGTTGCATGCCAATCTGGGCTGTTGTGCGTCAACCCCCGGTGCGGAAAGTGACACATTTGCCCCCGCAACGTCCGCCGGCGTGGCTAGACTCTGTTCTGCCGGCCATTTGGCCGGCCCCGACGCCGGTCGCGTCACCGCCCCACCCTTTGGGAGTGCCATGCGTTTCCTCACCCCGCCTACCACGGATCTGACCTACTCCGACGTCTTCCTGGTGCCCTCCCGCTCCGACGTCATGTCCCGGCTGGACGTGGACCTGGCCAGCGGGGACGGCACGGGCACCACCATTCCGCTGGTGGTGGCCAACATGAGCGCGGTCGCCGGCAAGCGCATGGCCGAAACCGTGGCCCGCCGCGGCGGGATGGCCATTTTGCCCCAGGATGTCCCGCTGCAGGTATTAAGGTCCGTCGTGGAGTGGGTCAAGGCCCGGGACGTGTTGTTTGAGACGCCGCTGACGATGTCGCGGGCGGACATCGTGGTCGATGCCGCGCACCTCCTGCCCAAGCGCGCGCACAACGCCGTGGTGGTGGTCGACGGCCGGACCTTTGCCGGGGTGGTGCGCGGGGCGGACCTCGACGGCGTCGACCGGTTTTCCTCCCTGGCCGCGGTCATGCGCACCAACGTGCTGACCATCGACGCGGCCCCCTTTGACGCCGTCCGGGCCCGGGCCGATGCCGGCGCCCTGACGCCCGCCGCGGCCAAGGCGGCCACCGACCGGGCGCTCCGGGACGCCTTCGCCGTGCTGGATGCGGCCGGCACCGACTTTGCCCCCGTGCTGCGCGGCGGCGAGGTGGTGGGGGCGCTGACCCGCACCGGTGCGCTGCGCTCGACCATTTTCCACCCCGCCCTCGACGACGCCGGCCGGCTGCGCCTGGGCGTGGCGGTGGGCATCAACGGCGACGTCGGCGCCAAGGCCGCCGCACTCCTGGAGTCCGGCATTGACGCGTTGGTGGTGGACACGGCGCACGGCCACCAGGGCAAGATGGTCGAGGCCTTGCGCGCCATCCGCGCGCTGCACCCCGTGGTGCCGGTGGCCGCCGGCAACGTGGTCAGCGCCGACGGCGTGCGGGATTTGGTCCAGGCCGGCGCGGACATTGTCAAGGTGGGTGTGGGGCCCGGGGCCATGTGCACCACCCGGATGATGACCGCCGTCGGCCGGCCCCAGTTCTCCGCCGTGCTCGAGTGTGCGACGGCGGCGGCCGGGCTCGGTGCCCACGTGTGGGCCGACGGGGGCGTCCGGTATCCGCGCGACGTGGCGCTCGCCCTGGCGGCCGGTGCCAGCCAGGTGATGGTCGGATCGTGGTTTGCCGGCACCTACGAGAGCCCCGGAGACCTGCAGGTGGACGTTGGCGGCCGCCGCTACAAGGAAAGCTTCGGCATGGCCTCGGCCCGGGCCGTGCAAAACCGGACCCAGTCCGAGGGCGCCTTCGACCGGGCGCTGAAGGGATTGTTTGAGGAGGGCATCTCCACCTCCAAGATGTACCTGGATCCGGCCCGGCCCGGGGTGGAGGACCTGCTGGACATGATCACGGCCGGACTGCGCAGCTCCTTTACCTATGCCGGGGCCACCTCGCTGGCGTCGTTTCGAGAGCGTGCGATCGTGGGCGTGCAATCGGCCGCCGGCTACGAGGAGGGCCGGCCGCTGCCGCAGGGGTGGTAGGGCCGCGTGCGCGGGATCCGGGTTAAGGTGGGTCCTGAGGCCTGGCCGCGGTCCAGGAGCTGAACCATCAACGTGTTTGCCCGCGCCCGCCCCGGTGCCGGCCACCGGGCTGGTGCTGCGCGGATCCACGGGTCCCCCGCCAGGCGGATAGCTTCTTCACCATCGCAGTCAGTTCAGCCCCATCTCGAAAGGTAGTCCTCGTGAAAATTGTGTCGGCAGAGATCTTTGTCACCAGCCCGAGCCGGAACTTTGTCACCTTGAAGGTGACAACCGATGAGGGCGTGGTGGGCATTGGCGACGCCACGCTCAACGGGCGTGAACTCGCCGTGGCGGCGTACCTGAGGGAGCATGTGGCGCAACTGCTGATCGGCAGGGACCCGCACCGGATCGAGGACACCTGGCAGTTCCTCTACCGCAGCTCCTACTGGCGCCGCGGCCCGGTCACGATGGCCGCGATCGCCGCCGTGGACATGGCCCTGTGGGACATCAAGGGCAAGATCGCCGGCCTGCCGGTGTACCAGCTGCTCGGCGGCGCCTCCCGGAACGGGCTGCGCGCCTACGGCCACGCCTCCGGCGCCGACCTCCCGTCGCTCTTTGACTCCATCCGCGAGCACCTGGAGAAGGGCTACCAGTCCATCCGCGTCCAGACCGCCATCCCCGGCATCAAGGCCGTCTACGGCGTGGCCGCCCAGGCCCAGGCCTCGGGGGAGCGGTACGACTACGAGCCCGCCGGCCGCGGCGCGTTCCCGCAGGAGGAGGACTGGGACACCCGGGCCTACCTGCGCCACCTGCCCACCGTCTTCGAGGCGGTCCGCAACGAGTTTGGCCCCGAGCTCCCGCTGCTGCATGACGGCCACCACCGCATGACCCCGATCCAGGCCGCCAAGCTGGGCAAGGCGCTGGAGCCGTACGACCTCTTCTGGCTGGAGGACTGCACGCCCGCGGAGAACCAGGAGGCGCTGCGCCTGGTCCGCTCGCACACCACCACGCCGCTGGCGATCGGGGAGGTCTTCAACACCGTCTATGACTTCCAGACGCTCATCAAGGACCAGCTCATCGACTACGTGCGTGCCGCGTCAACCCATTTCGGCGGCATCTCCCCGCTGAAGAAGGTCATGGACTTCGCCGCCCAGTACCAGGTCAAGTCCGGCTTCCACGGCCCCACCGACATCTCCCCGATCGGCTTCGCCGCCCAGCTGCACGTGGGCCTGGCCATCCACAACTTCGGCATCCAGGAATACATGCAGCACTCGGATGCGACCAACGAGGTCTTCGAGCAGTCCATGACGTTCAAGGACGGCTACCTGCACCCGGGCGAGCAGCCGGGCATCGGCGTCGAGTTCAACGAGGAGGCCGCCGCCGCGTTCCCGTACCAGCAGGCGTACCTGCCCTACAACCGCCTCGTGGACGGGACGGTGCACGACTGGTGACCGGCGATCCGGCACGGGAAGGCGATCCCGCCCAGGCGGGCAACCCGGCCCAGGAAGGCACTCCGGAGACGCCCCGCATCGTGGTGATGGGCGTCTCCGGTTGCGGCAAGTCGACCGTCGGCGCCCTGGTGGCCCGTGAGCTCGGCCTGCCCTTCATCGACGGCGACTCCCTCCATCCGGCGGCGAACATCGCAAAAATGGCGGCCGGCACGCCCCTGGACGACGACGACCGCCGGCCCTGGCTGTCGAGCGTCGGTGCGGCACTGGCGAGCGCCCCGCGGGGGATCGTGGTGGCGTGTTCGGCGCTGAAGCGTTCCTACCGCGATGCGATCCGCCGGCACGCGCCGGGCGCCGTCTTCCTGCACCTGGACGGCTCCCGGGAGCTGCTCGCCGCCCGGTTGCAGGGGCGCCAGGGGCACTTCATGCCCATGGCGCTGCTCGACTCCCAGCTCGCCACGCTGGAACCGCTCGGCCCCGACGAGGCGGGCCTGGTGGTCGATGTGTCCGCGACCGTCGCGGACGTGGTGGGGGCCGCCGTCGCGCGCCTGCGGGGAATAGCAGCGAAGTAGGAGCCCGGGCCGGACCCCTCGATGGGGCGGCCCGGGACAAGTTTTGGTATACAGGACATATGGATACTGCGCAGCACTTCGCCGTTGACCCCGCCGGAACCCCTTCGGTCATCCGCGTCGCGGTCATGGGGGTCTCCGGCGCCGGCAAGAGCACGATCGGCGCGCTCGTGGCGGACGCCATGAACATCCCCTTCCTCGATGGCGACTCCCTGCACCCCATGGCCAACATCGGCAAGATGGCCGCCGGGACGCCGCTGACCGATGACGACCGCTGGCCCTGGCTGGATATCGTGGGCAATGAGTTGGCCAACACCCGGGCCAGGGGGATCGTGATCGCGTGTTCGGCGCTGAAGCGCAGCTACCGCGACGCCATTCGCACCAACGCCCCGGACACCATCTTCTTGCACCTGGACGGCACCCTGGACGTCCTCAGCTCCCGGCTGGAGGGCCGCTCCGGACACTTCATGCCCAAGGAACTCCTGGCCTCCCAGCTGGCCGCCCTGGAACCCCTTGGCGAGGACGAGCGCGCCGTGGTCATCGATATTTCCGCCGGCATTACCGCCATCCTGGCCGAGGCCGTGGCCGGCATCACCGCCGCCACCGCCCGATGATCACCCTGCCCGTCTCCCCGCTGGAGACCGCCCCGGCCCGCACCGTCACCGGCGACTTCAAGGCCGCGTTCGGCCACCATCCGGCCGGTGTTGCCATCATCACCGCCGACGTCGGCACCGGCCCCGTGGGGATCACCGCCTCCTCCGTGGCCTCCGTGTCCGCCGAGCCGCCCATCCTGGCGTTTTCGCTGGCGTCCCAGTCCGGCTCCGCCGCCGCCATCGCCGTGGCCGATTCGCTGGTGGTCCACTTATTGACCGTCGGCGACCTCGACCTGGCCCGGATCTTTGCCCGCGCCGGGACCGAACGCTTCACCGCGGCCATGGCATGGACCCGGCTGGCCACCGGGGAGCCGTTGCTGGCGCACCATGGGCATGCGCTGCGCTGCCGGGTCCTTAGCCGCACCGCCGCCGGGTCCTCACTGCTCGTGGCGGCCGCCGTGCTGGAGGTCCTGGGCCCGGAACCCGCCGCCAGCAATGACCGGACCCCAGGCACCGACCCGGGCACGGACCCGGCCGGCGCCCCCCTCGTCTACCACAACCGGGTGTTCCACCGGCTGGGCGAACACTCCGTGCTAGGCAACGCCGGCGGCGTAATCCGGTCCGGCACGACGGCGGGCAATGGCGCGCATGTAGACTGAAAACCCTATGGAAAGTAAATCTAGGGGCCGGCGCAACGGTCCGCAGCTCGGCACCCGCCGCGCCCGCGCGAATGTTGCACAAGCCGGCAAACCCCGCATGAGAGCCCCCCGTTCCCCGATGCCCACCCCGGCCGGCCCCGGCGCCGACCACCCCCCGCCGGCCGCGAGCACCCCCCGCGGCCACGGCCCCCACGCCCCTGCGATGACCGGGGGCCTGTGATGGAGTGGCTCCTCCTGGCCGCCGGCCTTTCCCTGATCCTGGGCACCGGGTTCTTTGTGGCCGTCGAATTTTCCCTCGTGGCCGTGGACCAGGCCGCCGTCCAGGGCGCCGTGAACGACGGCGACAAGGCGGCGGAACCGCTGCTGCGCTGCCTGAAGTCGCTGTCCACCCAACTCTCCAGCTGCCAGCTGGGCATCACCTTGACCACCCTGCTCACGGGCTTCCTGATTGAGCCCTCCCTCGGGGCGCTGCTGCACCGGCCGCTGGCCGGGCTGGGCCTCTCCGACGGCGCCGCCGACGCGGCCGGGCTGACCGCGGCCATGGTCGTGGCCACGCTGCTGTCCATGCTGCTGGGCGAATTGGTCCCGAAAAACATGGCGATTGCCCGCGCCTTTGAGATCGGCAAGGCCGTGGCCCGCCCGCAACTGGTCTTCACGGCCGTGTTCAAGCCCGCCATCCTGGTGCTCAACGGCTTCTCCAACAAGGTCCTGAATCTCTTCGGCATGGAGGCCAAGGAGGAAATCTCCGGCGCCCGGTCCCCGGCCGAGCTGGCATCGCTGGTTCGCCGCTCGGCCGCCATGGGCACCCTGGACGAGGGCACGGCCAAGTTCGTCGCCCGCACCCTGAGCTTTGCCGACCGCACGGCCGCGGACGTGATGACCCCCCGCATGCGGGTGGAAACCATCGAGTCCGAGCAGTCCGTGGCCGAGATCATCGCCGCCGCCCGGCGCACCGGCTTCTCCCGCTTCCCCGTCATCGGCGACTCCCCGGATGACATCCTGGGCGTGGTCCACCTGAAAAAGGCCGTATCCATCCCATTTAAGAAACGCGCCCTGGTCCAGGCCGGGGCCATCATGACGGAGGTCCTGCGCGTGCCTGAGACCGTCCACCTGGACGCCCTCATCATGGAGTTGCGCGAGGGGAACCTGCAGATGGCCGTGGTGCAGGACGAATATGGCGGCACGGCCGGGGTGACAACGCTGGAGGACCTTGTGGAGGAAATCGTGGGTGAGGTCTCCGATGAACACGACCGCACCAAGCCGGGCATTCTCCAAGGTGCCGACGGCGACTGGTACTTCCCCGGACTGATGCGACCCGACGAGGTTTCCGAACGGATCGGCCCGCTGAGCGTCCCCGATGAGGCCGGCTACGAAACCGTGGGCGGATTCATGATGGCCGAGCTTGGCCGCATCGCCGTGGTGGGGGACGCCGTCCCCGTGGATGGCGGCACCCTGGTGGTGGATCGGCTGGAACGCCGCCGGATCGACCGGATCCGCTTCGTCCCGGCCCCTGCCCCGGAGACCGGGGAACACGACGTCGTGCCCGGTGACGGCCACGCCGCGCGCAACCACGACCACGGCAACGGGGGTTCCCGATGAGCCCGCTGGCCGGAATTGGCGCGCTGATACTGCTGCTGTTGGGCAACGCATTCTTTGTGGCGGCCGAATTTGCCATCATGTCCGCCCGGCGCAGCCAGATTGAGCCGCTGGCCGAGGCCGGGTCCAAACGGGCCAGGATCACCTTGGGCGCCATGGAAAACGTGTCGCTGATGCTGGCCTGCTCACAGCTGGGCATCACGGTGTGCTCGCTGCTGATCCTCAACGTCTCCGAACCGGCCATCCACCACCTCTTGTCCGCGCCGCTGCACGCGATGGGGGTGGGGGAGGAGATCGCCGGCCCGGCCGCGTTCGTGGTGGCGCTGTTGATCGTCACGTTCTTGCATGTGACGTTTGGTGAGATGGTGCCCAAGAACATGAGCGTCTCCGCCGCGGACCAGGCGGCGCTGCTGCTGGCTCCGCCGCTCGTGCTCCTGGGCAAGGTGGTGCGCCCCGTCATCGTGGCGCTCAACTGGACCGCCAACCACATCGTGCGGTGGTTTGGAATCGAGCCGCAGGATGAGGTTTCCTCCTCCTTCACGCTGGAGGAGGTGCAGTCCATCGTGGCCGCCTCGACCCGCAGCGGCCTGGTGGACGACCAGACCGGGCTGATCAACGGTGCCCTGGAGTTCTCCACCCAGACGGCCGGGACCATCATGGTGCCGCTGGAGCAACTGGTGACCTTGCCGGCGTCGGCCACCCCGGTGGACTTTGAGCACAAGGTCGGCAAGACCGGCTTCTCCCGGTTTGTGTTCACGGATGAATCCGGGGACCTCCTGGGCTATCTGCACCTGAAGGACGTGCTGCCCATCCCGGCGGAGCGCTATGAGCTGCCCATTGGCGAGGGCCGGGTGCGCTCCCTGGTCAACCTGGATGTGGGCGAGGAGATCGAGGACGCGCTGGCCATCATGCAGCGCACGGGTTCCCACGTGGCCCGCATCATCTCCGCTGCGGGGCAGACCCTGGGCGTCCTGTTCCTGGAGGATGTGATCGAGCAGCTGGTGGGCGAGATTCGCGACGCCACGCAAACCCAGATCCACGAGCGCAAACGGCCTTGATGCGAATGGTTCCCAAATAGGTTATGCTAAGGGAAGCCTTATTGGTAACAATTCTCATTAGCATTCCCCGGAGGAACTCCATGCGCCTGCGCCGCACCGCCTTGACCGTTGCACTTGCCGTGGCGGGTGCACTGTCGCTGGGCGCGTGCGGGGGCGGTTCGGACGCTTCGCCGGGTGCCTCCGGCTCCACGGCGGACGGCAGGATCCAGGTGGTGGCCTCCACCAACGTGTACGCCAGCATCGCCGAGGCCGTGGGAGGGACCAAGGTGGACGTGCATGCCATCATCGCCCGGGCCGACGCCGATCCCCATTCCTACGAGGCCACCGCGCAGGACAAGCTGGCCGTCTCCAAGGCCGCCGTCGGCATCGAAAACGGCGGCGGCTACGACGACTTCTTCGATCAGCTCGCCAAGGGGCTCCTGGGCCCGGCCAAGGTGGTCAACGTCAGCGCGCTCTCGGGCCTGGACACCGGCACCGGCTTCAACGAGCACGTGTGGTATTCGCTGCCGACCATGGCCACCCTGGCCGATGAGCTGGCCGGGCGCTTCTCCGCCCTCGACGCCGCCGGGTCCGCCGCCTTTGACGCCAACGCCAGGGCCTTCAAGGCCGGGCTGGCCGGGATCGAGGGCCAGCTGGCCGCGCTGAAGGCCGCCCATGCCGGCGCCCCGGCGGCCGTCACCGAACCCGTCCCGCTGTACCTGCTCGCGGCGGCCGGGCTGGCCAATGCCACGCCACCGGAATTCAGCGAGGCCATCGAAAACGGCTCCGACGTCCCCACCACCGTGCTGCGCGATACAGTGGCCCTCATGAAGTCCGGAACCCTGAGCATGCTCGCCTACAACGCCCAAACCGAGGGCCCCCAGACCGTGGAGGTCAAGAAGGCCGCCGAGGCGGCCGGAGTGCCCGTGGTGGACTTCGCCGAGACGCTGCCGCAGGGGAAAACCTATCTGCAGTGGATGGAGGCCAACACGGCCGGCCTGCAACAGGCCCTCGGACGCCACAAGGCCATCGCCAGGTGAGCCCGGCCGACCATGTCACGGCGCCGGACGCCGCACCGCCGGCCGTGAGCCTGCGGGGGGCCCGGTTGGGCTATGGGCGGCGGCTGCTGTGGGATGGGCTGAACCTGGACATCGCAGCCGGGGAATTCCTGGCCGTGCTCGGTGCCAACGGCAGCGGCAAGACCAGCTTCGTGAAGGTCCTCCTCGGCCAGACCCCGCTGGGCGAGGGCACGGTGAGAATCGGCGGGCAGCCGGCGCGGCGCGGCAGCCGCGCCATCGGGTACGTGCCGCAACAAAAAAACCTTCCCCCGGACACGCCGCTGCGCGCCCGGGACCTGGTGGGGCTGGGCGTGGACGGGCACAAGTGGGGCGTGCGGCTGCGCGGCCGGGCGTACCGGGCGCGCGTGGACGAGCTCCTCGCCCAGGTGGGGGCCGCATCCTACGGCAGGATTCCGGTGGGCCTGCTCTCCGGCGGCGAGCAGCAGCGGCTGCGCATCGCCCAGGCCCTGGCACCCAACCCCCAGGTGCTGCTGTGCGATGAACCGTTGCTGTCGCTGGACTTGAACCACCAAAAGGCGGTCAGCGCCCTGGTGGGCCGGCAGGCCAAACGCAACGGGACCGCCGTCGTCTTCGTCACCCACGAAATCAACCCGATCCTCGAGCACGTCGACCGGATCCTGTACCTGGCGGGCGGGCGGTTCACCGTGGGCACGCCGGAGGCGGTCATGACCACCGAGGTGCTCTCCGGGCTGTACGGCACGCGGGTGGAGGTGCTGCGCAGCAACGGCCGGATCGTGGTGGTGGGCCGCCCGGACGCCGTCATCGACGGCCACCACGTGGACGAGACGGAGGCCACCGCATGAGCTGGGCCGACTTCATGGCGGCGGTGTTCAACTTCACCGACTACGGCGAGCTGCTGCCGCTGTTCCGCGACTCGCTGCTGGCCGGGGCCATCCTGGGCGTGGTGGGCGGGCTGATCGGCACGTTCGTCATGATGCGCGAGCTGGCCTTTGCCGTGCACGGCATCGCCGAGCTGTCCTTTGCCGGCGCCGCGTTTGCGCTGCTCATCGGCGCCGACGTGATCGGCGGCTCGCTGGTGGGGTCCGTGCTGGCGGCGCTGCTGCTGGGCGTCATGGGCGTGCGGGCGCGGGAGAAGAATTCGGTCATTGGGGTTATCATGCCGTTCGGGCTGGGCCTGGGCATCTTGTTCCTGTCCCTGTACCAGGGCCGGGCGGCCAACAAGTTTGGGCTGCTGACCGGGCAGATCGTCTCCGTGGACTCCACCGCGCTTTCCATCCTGGCCGGGACCGCCCTGGTGGTGGTGGCCGGGCTGGTCGCGATTTGGCGGCCCCTGACGTTTGCCAGCGCCGATCCGGACATCGCCACGGCCCGGGGGGTCCCGGTGCGCTCCCTGTCCCTGGTGTTCATGGTGCTGCTGGGGATTGCCGTGGCCATGTCCATCCAGGTGGTGGGGGCGCTGCTGGTCCTGGCCCTGCTCATCACCCCGGCCGCCGCGGCCCTGCAGGTGTCGGCCGCCCCGCGCATGGTGGTGCTGCTCAGCGTTGCCTTTGCCATGACCGCCACGGTGGGCGGGATCATGCTGGCACTGGGCGGGCGGATTCCCATCAGCCCGTACGTGACCACGCTGTCCTTCCTGATTTATCTCGTGTGCCGCTTTGTCGGCGCGTGGCGGCGCCGGCGCGGCTGGTCGGTGCGGCCGGCCGCCGTTCCGGGGCACCACTAGCCGCCTTCCGGGCGGGGTGGGTCGGGGCGGCGGACCCGATGGCCAGAATCCGCCGGTGGTTCTAGCGTTGACTCATGGACTGGTTCGGCGGGGACTATGACCTGGCGCGGTTCGCGCTCCAGCGCGGGATCGCGGCCGTCTATGCCGTGGCGTTCGTCTCCAGTGCCCTGCAGTTCCCGGCGCTGCTGGGCGAGGGCGGCCTGCTGCCGGTCCCGCGCTACCTGGCCCGCGTGCTCCGGACGCCCGGTCCCACGCTCTTCTCCTGGCGGTATTCGGACCGCTTGATGCGCACCGTGGCGTGGGCCGGCGCCGCGCTGGCGCTGTCCGTGGTGGCGGGCCTGCCCCAGCGCGGTCCCGCCTGGCTGCCCATGCTCGCCTTCCTGGCCCTCTGGCTTGGCTACATGTCGATCGTGAACGTGGGCCAGGTCTTTTACGGCTTTGGCTGGGAGATCCTGCTGCTGGAGGCCGGCTTCCTGGCCGCATTCCTGGGCTCCGAGGAAACCACGACGCCGGTCGTGACCCTGTGGCTGTTCCGCTGGCTCGTGTTCCGGCTGGAGTTTGGTGCCGGGATGATCAAGATGCGCGGGGACCCCGTGTGGCGGGACTTGACCGCACTGTACTACCACCACGAAACCCAGCCGATGCCCAATCCCTTGAGCTGGTGGTTCCACCACCTGCCCAAGCCCCTGCACCGGCTGGAGGTACTGGGCAACCACGCGGCCCAGCTGGTGGTGCCGTTCTTCCTCTTCGCCCCGCAACCGGTGGCCGCCGTGGCCGCCGGGGTGATCATCGCCACCCAGTGCTGGCTGGTGTTGTCGGGCAACTTTGCGTGGCTGAACGTGATCACCATCATCCTGGCCTGTTCCGCCGTGGCAACGCCGCCCGGGGCGGGTGCGGCGCCGGGCACCCCGGCCTGGTTCGCCGTCGTCGTGCTGGCCATGGGCGTGCTCATGGTGGTCCTCAGCTGGTGGCCGCTGCGTAACCTGTTCGCCCGGAACCAGTTGATGAACGCCAGCTTCAACCGGTGGCGGCTGGCCAATGCCTATGGGGCGTTTGGCTCCATCACACGTCTCCGGTACGAGGTGGCGGTGGAGGGCACCGACGGCGATCCCGTCACGGGCGAGTGGCGGGAGTACGGATTCCGCGGGAAGCCGGGGGAGCCGGGCCGGATGCCGCGGCAGTTCGCCCCGTACCACCTGCGGCTGGACTGGCTCATGTGGTTCCTGGCGCTGGGGCAGCCGGGCATGCACTGGTTTGTGCCGTTCCTCAACCGGCTCCTGGAGGCGGACCCGGCCACGCTGAAGCTGCTGCGCCGCGACCCGTTCGACGGGAGGCCGCCGGCCTGGGTGCGGGCGCGCGTGTACAGCTACCGCTACACCACGTGGCGGGAATGGCGCCGGACGGGGGACTGGTGGGTGCGCAAGCCGCTGGGGATCTTCGTCCCGCCGATCAGCCGCAGCGGGTGAGTGATCCACACTGGGCGCCCGTCACCCGTGCGCAATACTCACTGCCGGGTTTGGCGCATGGACATTGGCCACTTTCCCCGTGCGTAAGACTCGTGCCGAGTTTGGCGCCAGTGGACAACAGGCGCAATTCTCGCGGTCAGTCCGGCGCAGAAGAAAACTCGTCTTGCATCATGCGCAGAACCTGCATGCCGGTGTGGCGCACAAGGAACGGATCAGGCGGCGGTGCACTCCGGGCACAGGCCGTAGATCTCCACGGTGTGCTGGACCGCCGTGAAGCCGTTCTCCTTGGCGATCGCGGCCGCCCACTTTTCCACGGCCGGCGCCTCAATTTCCACGGTCTTCCCGCAGGAGCGGCACAACAGGTGATGGTGGTGGGCGGTGGCCGAACAGCGCCGGTACACAGCCTCGCCCTCGCCGTTGCGCAGCGTGTCCACCAGCTGTTCGTCGGCCATGGACGCCAGGATGCGGTAGGTGGTGGCCAGCGACACCGGGACGCCCGCATCCTGGAGCATGCGGTGCAGTTCCTGCGTGCTGACGAAGTCGTCCAAAGTGTCCAGCGCGGCGCTGATGGCCAGGCGCTGCTTGGTGACGCGTTGCTCCTTCACCGGTGCCTCATTGGACATCGTGATGACTCTCTTTCTTTCCATCCCATCCCAGTCATCCAGCCTAGCGCACCCGGCCCGGGAAGGACCTGCTGGCACGGGCCGGGGCGCGGTCATAGGCTGGCACCATGTTATTGACCAAATTCACCCATTCCTGCGTCCGGCTCGAGCAGGCGGGGCGCGTGCTGGTGCTGGACCCGGGCGTCTATTCCGAAACGGACGTGGCCCTGGACGGGGCCGGGGCCGTCCTGATCACCCACGAGCACCCGGACCACCTCGACACCGAAGCCGTACTGTCGGCGCTGGCGGCGTCGGGGGAGATGGCCGTCCACGCCCCCGGCAGAGTGGCGGACGCCCTGCGCGTGGCCGCCCCCGGCGCCGCCGCCCGCATCCACGACGCCGCCCCGGGGGACACGTTCACCGCTGCCGGGTTCACCATCCGCTGCTTTGGCGGCCAGCACGCGCTGATCCACCCGAGCATCCCCGTGGTGGCCAATCTCGGCTACCTGGTGGACGACGCCGTCTATCACCCGGGCGACGCGCTGACGGTTCCCGACGGCGTCCAGGTGGGCACGCTGCTGGTTCCGGTGCATGCGCCGTGGTCCAAGGTTGCCGAAGTGGTGGACTTTGTGGTGTCCGTCCGGGCGCCGCGGGCCTTCCAGATCCACGACGGACTGCTCAACGAGACCGGCCTGGGCCTGACGGAGTCGCACATCGCCCGCATCGGCGCCCGGCACGGCACCGACTTCCGGCACCTGGCCCCCGGTGAAAAGGTGGAGGTCTAGCCTTTGCGGCGTCCCACCATGGCCGGATCGGCCGGACGCGCTACCAGCGTCCGGTCCGGAAGAAGTCCCGGATGGTGTCCACATGCGGTGCCGGGTCCAGCCCCTTCGAAGCCAGCCACGGGGCGCTGTGGTAGCTGCCGCGGTACCGTTCACCGCCGTCGCACTGCAACGTCACGATGCTGCCGCGCTCGCCGTCGGCCACCATCTGCGCCACCAGCTGCCACACGCCCCACAGGTTGGTGCCCGTGGACGGGCCGGCGTCCAGGCCGGCGAGCTCGGCCAGATGCATCATGGCGGCCACGGACGCGGCATCCGGGACCTGGATCATGTGGTCGATGACGCCGGGGACAAAGCTGGGCTCCACCCTCGGCCGCCCGATGCCCTCGATGCGGGAGGAGACGCCGGTGACCACGGAGGCGTCGGCGGACTTCCACGCCGGATAAAACGCCGAACCTTCAGGGTCCACCACGGCCAGCTTGGTGGGGTGGCCGTGGTAGCGGATGTAGCGGCCAATCGTGGCGGACGTGCCGCCGGTTCCGGCACCCACCACAATCCAGCGGGGCTGCGGGTGGGCCTCGTGGGAGATCTGGCTGAAAATTGATTCGGCAATGTTGTTGTTGCCCCGCCAGTCCGTGGCCCGTTCGGCATAGGTGAACTGGTCCATGTAGTGGCCCCCACACCCGGCCGCAATGGCGGTGGCCGCCGAATATACCTCATCCGCCTTGTCCACAAAGTGGCAGCGGCCGCCGAACTGCTCAATCAGCGCTATCTTTTCGCTACTGGTGCCGGCGGTCATGACGGCCACAAAATCCAGGCCGAGCAGCTGGGCGAAGTACGCCTCGGAGACGGCCGTGCTGCCGGAGCTGGCCTCCACCACGGTGGTGCCCTCCCGGACCCAGCCGTTGACGAGGGCAAAGAGGAACAACGACCGGGCCAGGCGGTGCTTGAGGCTGCCCGTGCGGTGGGAGGATTCATCCTTGACGTACAAGTCCACGCCCCACGGCCGCGGCAGGTCGACCTTGTGGAGGTGGGTGTCCGCCGACCGGTTGTTTTCCGCCTGGAGGATTTTCATGGCGCGGCCGGTCCAGCCCCAGTCGGGCGCGGCTTGCTGAGTGCTCATGAATCCACCCTAGCGGGACGCCGGAACGCCCGGTGCCCGGGTCAGCGGCATAATGTAAGCAAACCACGGCAAGGAGCCCCGCATGACCGTTTTAATGAGCGCCGCCGCCCTTGAGGGGCGCCTGACCGCCGGAATTCACACCGTTCTGCTGGATGTGCGCTGGGCGCTGGGTGATCCGTACGGCCGCGAGCACTACCTGGCCGGCCACATCCCCGGCGCCGTGTTTGCGGACCTGGACCACGAGCTGGCCGGCCACGGCGAGCCCAGCGACGGGCGCCATCCGCTGCCGGCCGAGGCGCACTTCCAGGAGACGGTGCGCCGCTGGGGCATCAACGCCGGAGACACCGTGGTGGTTTACGACGACGCCGGTGGGGCCGCCGCCGCCCGGGCCTGGTGGCTGCTGGGGTATGCGGGCCTTGACGAGGTGTACCTGCTCGACGGCGGGCTGGCGGCCTGGCGCGCCGCGCACCGCCCGCTCGCCCCGGGTGAGGTGGCCGCCGAGCCCGGCGACGCCGTCGTGCACTACGGGGCCAAGGCCGTGATCGACACGACGGACGCCGGGGACTGGCCCCGGCACGGGATACTTCTTGACGCGCGGGCCGGGGAGCGGTTCCGGGGCGAGGCGGAGCCGGTCGACCCGCGGGCCGGACACATCCCGGGGGCCGTCAGCGCCCCGACCACCGGGAATTTGGCGCCGGAGCAGACCTTCCTGCCGGCGGCGGAGTTGCGGGCCCGCTTTGCCGCGCTCGGCGTCCAGGAGGGGGCCGAAGTGGCCGTCTATTGCGGGTCCGGGGTGACGGCGGCGCACCAGGTTGCGGCGCTGGAGATCGCCGGGTTCGCCGCGGCGCTGTATCCGGGGTCGTGGTCCGCATGGTCCAACCGGCCGGAGCTGCCGGTGGAGGTGGGGGAGCGCGGCGATAGTGTTGTCTCATGACGCAAGCCAAGGCCTATGCCGCCACCTCCGCCACCTCGGGACTGAAAGCCACCACGATCGAACGCCGCGAGCCGGGGGCCGGCGACGTGGAAATCGCCATTGAATTTTGCGGGCTGTGCCATTCGGACGTACACACCGTGCGCTCCGAATGGCGGCCGGCGACGTACCCGCTGGTCCCGGGCCACGAAATCGTCGGCACCGTCACCCGAATCGGGGGCGCCGTGGTCGGATTTGCCGTGGGCGACACCGTGGGTGTGGGCTGCCTGGTGGACTCCTGCCGCGAATGCGACTCCTGCCTGGAAGGTTTTGAGCAATACTGCGAGAACGGCAACGTCGGCACGTACGGCGTGGCGGATCGGCGCAATGGCGGCGGCCTGACCCAGGGCGGGTATTCCTCCTCGATCGTGGTCGATGAGAACTACGTGCTGGAGGTGCCCGCCGGACTGGACCCCGCCGGGGCGGCCCCGCTGCTGTGCGCCGGCATCACCACCTACTCGCCGCTGCGCTACCTGGAGGTACAGGACGGCGACGCCGTCGGCGTGATCGGGCTGGGCGGCCTGGGCCACGTGGCCGTGAAGATCGCCAAGGCGATGGGCGCCACGGTCACCGTCTTCACCACCTCCCCGGCCAAGGCCGACGCCGCGTTCGCGCTGGGCGCCGATTCGGTGGTGGTCTCCTCCGACGCCGCGGCGATGGCCGACGCGCGGCACACCCTGAACGCGATCCTGGACACCGTCGCGGCCGTGCACGACCTCAACCCGTATCTGCGCACGCTGGCCCGCGACGGTGCGCTGATCCAGCTGGGTCTGCCCCCGGAGCAGATGCCGCCGGTAAATCCGGGGACGCTGATCCGCAAGCGCCTGGCCTACGGCGGATCCATGATTGGCGGCATCGCCGAAACCCAGGAGATGCTTCACTTCTGCGCCGAGCACGGCATCGTCGCGGACATTGAAATGGTGGCCGCCTCGGAACTTGATGAGGCGTATGAGCGCATGGTGGCCGGCGACGTCAAGTACCGTTTTGTGCTGGACGCATCCACGTTGTAACTAATCTGAGGGAGCCTTACGTGAGCACGCTGTTTACCAAGATCATCAACGGGGAGATCCCGGGCCGGTTCGTCTGGAAGGACGAGGCCTGCGTGGCGTTTCTGACCATCGGCCCCCTCACGGACGGGCACACCCTGGTGGTGCCCCGGCTGGAGGTGGACAAGTGGACGGACGCCGGCCCCGAGCTGATGTCCAGGCTGATGGAGGTGGCGCAGACCATCGGCCAGGCGCAGGTGGCCGCGTTTGGCGCCGACCGGGCCGGACTGACCATCGCGGGTTTCGAGGTGGACCACCTGCACGTGCACGTGTTTCCGGCCTACTCCATGGCGGATTTCAACTTTGGGCGCGTGGACAACCACCCGGACCCGGCCGTGCTGGACGCCAATGCCGACAAGCTCCGGGTGGCGTTGCGCGCCGCCGGGCATGCGGCCACCGTCCCCGAGGCGTAGCCCCCGGGCTGCCGCCGCGCCTTGGCCGGCCCTGAAATAATCGCAAAGAACTCTTTGCAAAGAAAGCTTTGCGGTCTATTCTGGGTGCCATGGACAAGTCGGAAAAAGTCGTAGCCGAGCTGGATACCCTCAAGGCGATCGCCAGTCCGCTGCGCATGAAGCTGCTCGGCGCCCTGCGCGAGCACGGCCCCGCCACGGCGTCCGAGCTGGGCCGCCGGCTGGGGGAGTCCAGCGGGTCCACGTCGTACCACCTGCGCCAGCTCGAGCGTTACGGATTCGTCGGTGACGATGAAGGGCAGCAATCCCGGCGGGAACGCCGGTGGCGGGCGCTGCACACGCAGACGAACTTCCAGACCGAGAAGTTCCTCGACGATGAGACGGGGCGGGCGCTGATGCGCTCAACGATCGGCTACAGCGTTGACTACCTGATGGGCAACGTGGAGGAATACCTGCGCGGGGACTTCGGCAGGCAGTGGCAGGGCACCCTCGGCGTGAACGACTACCTGCTCCGGCTCACCCCAGCAGACGCCGCGGAGCTGCTGGCGGGCCTGGAGGAGCTGCTGGAGAGTTTCCGCGCCCGTGAATCCGACGATGCGCAGGCCATGGCCGTGGCCTGGCACCTGCTGGCCCTGCCGAAGAAGCCGTGATGACCCTGCGGCACCGGTTTTGGCTCCTGACCGGCCTGCGCTGGCTGTCCACTGGCCTGCTCCTTCCCGTGTATGCGCTCCTGCCCCTTGACCGGGGCTTGAGCATTGCCGAACTTGGCGCGGTGGTGGCCGTCCAGGGAATCGTGGTGCTGCTGCTGGAATTGCCGACCGGCGGTTTCGCCGATTCCTTGGGCCGGAAGTCGCCTGTGGTCGCGTCGGCCGTGTTCGCGCTGGCCTCGTACGGCATGTTCGCGTTCGCGGACAGCCTGGGCTGGTTCATGGCGGCGTCCGCGCTGGCCGGGGTGTTCCGGGCCCTCGACAGCGGACCCCTCAACGCCTGGTACGTCGATGAAACCATCGCCGCCGGCGGGCGCGAGACGGTGGCGGCCGGCATCTCGGGGGCCGGCACCGTGGTCGGCCTGTCGCTTGCGCTCGGCGCCGTCGCCGGCGGGGGCCTGGTGGCGTGGCATCCCATCGCCGCCCTTGACGCGCTGGCCACGCCCTTCCTGGCGGCCGCAGCCCTGACGCTGGTCCAGATCACCGCGACCCTGTTGCTGATGCGGGAGGACCGCGACGCCAGGGCGGGACGACTGCTGGCCTCGCTGCGCCAGACACCGCGGAATATCGTGGACGGGGCCCGGATCGTCGCCGGAAACCGGGTGCTGCGTGCCCTGCTGGCCGTGGGGCTGTTCCTGGGATTCGGCATGGTTGGCTTTGAACAGTTCATGCCCATCCGGCTGGCCGAACTCCTGGGCCGTGCCGACCTTGCCGGGACGATGATGGGCCCGGTGTCGGCCGCGGCGTGGGGCATCTCGGCCGCGGGGGCCGCCGCGGTTCCCCTGTTGCTGCGCCGGTGGAGCCTGCCGGCGGTCGCCGTGGCACTGGTGGCCATCCAGGGTGCCACGGTGGTCGTCATGGGCCTGGCGGCCGGGCCGCTGGGGCTGATTGCGGCGTTCTGCGCGACGTACGCAGTGCACAGCGCCTTCGGGGCCGTCTATGAAACCATGCTCCATGGCGAGGTCGACGGCGGCCACCGGGCCACGGTCCTCTCCCTCGCCTCCATGGTGCTCCAGCCCGCGGGCTCCCTCGGCGCCGTCGTCCTGGGCCTGCTCGCCACCGGCGCCTCCACCGGTTTGGCGCTTGTCGTGGCCGGGATCGTGCTGGGGCTGGCTGCCCCGCTGTTCCTGGTCAAGGCCAAGCCGGCCGGTGCCACGGCAGAGCCGGCGGTCGAGCCGGCGGCAGCGTCGGGCACCTGATCCGCTTGACCTACGCGGCCATCGCCTTCGCCAGCGCCACCCGGATCCGCTTCTCGGACACCGAATACGCCGTGCCCAATTCCACGGCGAACAGGCTGACCCGCAGCTCCTCGATCATCCACCGCACGTGCTCGAGCCCGGCGGCGGACCGTTGCCCGGGCACCAGGGCCGCCGCGGCGTCGTCGTATTCGTCCTCCAGCCGCTGGACGGCGGCCATCGATTGCCCGTCCCGGGCCACGTTCGACGGCAGCTTCTCCAGCCGGCGCTCAATGGCGGCCAGGTAGCGCGGCAGCTGGCTGAGCTGGGCGAACCCGGTCTTCGCCACGAACCCCGGGTACACCAGGAGCTCCAGCTGCGCCTTGACGTCGTTCAGGGCGCCGATCAGCGGCAGGCTGGTGGTGGCGCCCAGCTGCTTGCGGATGCGCAGGTTGGCGGCCAGGACGCGCTCGACGACGGCGGTCACGGAGAACACGGTGTCAATTAGTTCGGCCCTGACTACTTCATACAGGGCATTGAAGTCCGGCTCGGTCCACGGCAGGGCCTCGGGGGTGAGCTTGTCGATGGTGGCCAGCGTGCAGTCGGCGATCAGGTCCGTGACGCTGCCGTGCGGGTTCTGGCTGAACGTCAGCTTTTCCTTGTTGCTCAGGTGGTCCAGCACGTAGCGGTCCGGGGAGGGCACGCGCAGCGCCAGGAGGCGGATGACGCCGGCGCGCATGGCCGCGGACTGGACGTCCGGGCGCTGGAAGACGCGGATGCCGGCCGTGGTGCCCTCGTCCACGAGCGCCGGGTAGCCGGTGACGGTGTGGCCGGCCACCAGGCGCCTGACCTCGCGGGGGAGCGTGCCGACCGTCCACGAGGTCAGGCCGGAACGTTCCTGGATGCCGTCGATGGTTGGGCCCCCGGCCCCGAGGGCCCCGGAACGGGGTTGCGGGGGCTGGGCGCCGCCGGGGCGGGCCACCGTTTTCGGCGTGGCGCCCAGCGACTCGGCAATGGCCCGGCGCGTGGCCGGGGCCAGCTGCTCCTGCAATTTGGCCAGGTCCTGGCCCTCGTCCAGGATGCCGCCGTTTCGCTCCACCACCTGGAACGTCATGCGCAGGTGCTGGGGCACAGCGTCCCAGTTCCACGAGCCCGGCGGGATGACGTGCCCCTTCAGCCGGCGCAGCGCCAGCTCGAGGGAGGGTTCCAGCGCGTCCACGGCCGGGTCAAAGTCGGAGGCCAGCGCGGCGGCGGCCGACCGGGCCACATCCGGGGCCGGGATGAAGTTCTTCCGCACGGCCTTGGGCAGCGACTTGATCAAGGCGGTGACCAGTTCGGCCCGCAGCCCGGGAATTTGCCACCGGAACGCGGGCTCGTGCAGTTGGTTCAGGAACAGCAGCGGCACCTGGACGGTCACGCCGTCCGAGGGGTTGGGTGCGGCCCCGGGTGCGGTGGGGTGGAACTCGTAGGACAGCGGCAGCTCAAACTCGCCCTGGGTCCACAGCTTCGGGAACGCGGCCTCGTCGAGCCCGGCCTCCTCGGCCATGACGACGTGGGCGTCAAAGTCCAGCAGCGTCGGATTATCGTGCCGGGCGCCCTTCCACCACTTGTCGAAGTGCCGCTCGGAGACCACCTCGGCGCCGACGCGCTCGTCGTAGAACTCGAAGAGCGTCTCGTCGTCCACGCGCAGGTCGCGGCGGCGCATGCGCGTTTCCATTTCCTCCACCTCGGCCAGCAGGGCCTGGTTGCGGTGGAAGAACTTGTGGTGCGTGCGCCAGTCACCCTCCACGAGGGCGTGCCGGATGAAGAGCTCACGGCTGAGCTCCGGGTCGATGCGTCCGTAGTGGATGCGCCGGTCCGGGACGATCGGCACCCCGTAGAGGGTGACCTTCTCGTGGGCCATGACCGAGCCCATGCTCTTGGACCAGTGCGGCTCGCTGTAGGAGCGCTTCACCAGGTCCGGGGCCACCTGCTCGACCCACAGCGGGTCGATCTTGGCGGCGACGCGCGCCCAGAGGCGGGACGTCTCCACGAGCTCGGCGGCCATGACCCAGTCGGGCGACTTCTTGAACAGGGCCGAGCCCGGGAACACCATGAACCGGGTCCCGCGCGCGCCGGCGTAGTCGCGTTTCCGCTGGTCGTAGAGGCCGATGTGGCTCAGGAGCCCGGTCAGCAGGCTCATGTGGATGGCGTCGTGGTTGGTCACCGGGTCCACGCCGCCGGGCTCGAGCACGATGCCCTGCGACTTGGCCATTTGCCGCAGCTGCGTGAACAGGTCCTGCCACTCGCGCACCCGCAGGTAGTTGATGAACTCGGCCTTGCACAGGCGCCGGAACGCGCTGGAGGAGAGCTCCTTCTGCTTGTCCTTGACATACCTCCACAGGTTCAGGAACCCGGTGAAGTCGGAGTTCGCGTCGACGAAGCGCTTGTGCTTCTCGGCGGCGAGCTGCTGTTTGCCGGAGCCTTCCTGGGGGCGCTCGCGCGGGTCCTGGATGGTCAGCGCCGCCGCCAGCACCATGACCTCCCGGGCCACGCCGCGCTTGGCGGCCTCGACGATCATCCGTCCCAGCCGCGGATCCACCGGGAGCCCGGAGAGCTGGCGGCCGACGCCGGTGATGGCGCCCTCGGCGCTCAGGGCGCCGAGCTCGCGCAGCAGGTTGACGCCGTCGCTGATCGCCCGGGAGTCCGGGGGCTGGACGAACGGGAATTTCTCCACGTCCTGGGGCCCCTTCGCCACCCCCATGGCCGTCATTTGGAGGATGACGGCGGCCAGGTTGGTGCGCAGGATCTCCGGGTCGGTGTACTCGCTGCGGGCGTTGAAGTCCTCCTCGGAATACAGCCGGATGCAGATGCCGTTCGAGACACGCCCGCACCGGCCCGAGCGCTGGTTGGCCGAGGCCTGGGAAACCCGCTCGATGGGCAGCCGCTGGACCTTGGTCCGGTGCGAGTAGCGGGAGATGCGCGCCGTGCCGGGGTCAATGACGTACTTGATGCCGGGCACGGTCAGCGAGGTCTCGGCGACGTTGGTGGCCAGCACGATCCGCCGGCGGGAGCCGGGCGTGAACACGGCGTGCTGCTCGGCCAGGGAGAGCCGGGCGAACAGGGGGAGGATCTCGGCGTCGCGCAGCCGCGGATTCGTCTTGACCCGCCCGTGCAGGGCGTCGGCGGCGTCGCGGATTTCCCGCTCCCCGGAGAAGAAGATGAGGATGTCCCCGGGGGCCTCCTTGGACAATTCGTCCACGGCGTCGCAGACCGCGTCCAGCGGATCCCTGTCCTCCGCGCTGTTGCCGCCGTCCAGGTGGGGGTCGGCGCCGGGCCCGGAGTCGTCGTCGTCCTCCCCGGTCGCCGGGCCGGAGAGCGGGCGGTAGCGGATTTCCACGGGGAAGGTGCGCCCGGAAACCTCCATGATGGGCGCGGGGCCGGCGGCGGAGGCAAAATGCGCGGCGAAGCGCTCGGGGTCGATCGTGGCCGAGGTGATGATGATCTTCAGGTCCGGGCGCTTGGGCAGGATCTGGCGCAGGTAGCCGAGGATGAAGTCGATGTTCAGGGAACGCTCGTGGGCCTCGTCGATGATGATCACGGAGTATTTGCGCAGCAGGCGGTCGCGCTGGATTTCCGCCAGCAGGATGCCGTCGGTCATGAGCTTGATCTTGGTTTGCGGACCGACGTGCCCGGTGAAGCGGACCTGAAAACCGACCTCGGCACCGATTTCGACGTCGAGCTCGCTGGCGATGCGCTCGGCGACGGTGCGCGCGGCGAGGCGGCGCGGCTGGGTGTGGCCGATCAGGCCCTTTTCCGCCAGGCCCAGCTCCACGCACATTTTCGGGATCTGGGTGGTTTTTCCGGACCCGGTCTCGCCGGCGATGATGGTGACCTGGTTGGCGGCGATGGCGGCCATGAGGTCCTCCCGTCGCTCCGAGACCGGCAGCGCGGCGGGGTAGGTGATAGTCAAAGTCATGGTGCCACCCAGTTTATGCGCAGTTGCCCCGGGGCGCCTCGGGGGCCGGGGGCTACGTGCGCACGGCCCGGAGCACGGTGTCTTGGATGGTGTCCTGTCCGCGGCCGGTGCCGGGGCGCGGCCGCGACTCGGCGACCAGCACCCGCCACCTCGAAGGCTCCAGCGTCGCGGCAACCTCTTCGGGGGTGAAGGATAGGTCCGGGTGCTGGTGCAACCTGGCCGCAAAATGCAGGTCCGACCCCGCGTGCCCCACCAGCAGCAGGGTCCCGCCCGGCGCCACCGCGTCGGCCAGCCGGGCAAACAGCGGTTCCCGTTCGGCCCGGGGCAGGTGCATGTACTGGGCGGACACCAGATCGAAGGCGGCCCTCGGGGGCGTCCACGACACCAGGTCGTGGCGGGCCCACGTGATCCGCCCGGACACGGCGTCGTCCCCCACATGGGCGGCGGCCCGGTCCAGCGCAACCTGGGAAAAGTCGACGCCGGTCACCTGCCAGCCCTGCCCGGCCAGCCATGCGGCGTCGGCCCCCTCGCCGCAGCCGGCATCCAACGCGGTGCCCGGGGGCAGGGTGGAGGCCTCGGCCACCAGCTGCGGGTTCGGGTGCCCGCTCCACACCGCCGCGCCCTCGCCGTAGCGCTCATTCCAGTACGTCTCGTCAAATTGTGGTGTCATGGTCACTTCCTATGGTGTGGTCAATGGCCGGCGCGTCATTTGTAGTCGTTTTCCGCCAGCTGCACCAGATAGGCGCGGCGTTCGGTGATCAGCCCATCCCGCATGACGAATACCTCCCCGGCCACGGCATGCATGATCTCCCCGGTGGCCCGGGTGGCCTGGATGGAGAGTTCGGCCATGACCACGTCATCCTCCTCCACCAGGCGCACGATTGTCACCGTGGGGCTGCCGGTGAAGGCGGGGTTTTCAATCTCGGCGTCATAGGCGGCCAAGCCGCGAAGGCGGAAGGCGCCAAACACGGTCCATTCAATGTCATCGCTGAGGCAGGAGAGGATTTGGGCGTGGTCGGACTTGTTGAAGCCGTCGAGGTACTTTTCAACCGTGAGCTTATTGACGCTCATCTGAGGGCTCCAACTACAGGGGGACGATACGGGGACTATACGGCGGCGGACACTTCGGGCAGCGCCTGGTGGGTGGTGACGGCCATGCGGTTCCAGACGTTGATGGCGCAGATGGCCATGATCAACGCCGCGGTCTCGGCCTGTGTGAATGCCTGGTTCACCCGCGCCCAGACGGCGTCGGACACGCCGCCGTCGCTGATCAGGGTCATGGACTCGGTGAGCGCGATCGCCGCCTGCTCCCGGTCCGAATACAGCCCGGCAGCCTCCCGCCAGCCGGCCAGCACGTCCAGGCGCCGGTCGTCCACGCCGGCGTTCCGGGCCTCGCGCCCGTGCATGTCCAGGCAATAGGCGCAGCCGTTGAGCTGCGACGCCCGGATCTTCACCAGCGCCAGCAGGTCCTCGCCCAGCCCGCCGGCATGGATGTATTTTTCCATGGCAAACATGGGCTGGTAGGCCTGGGGATCGACCTCGTAGATGTTCATGCGCTGCTCGGAGGACATGGTCACTGTGCTTTCCGTAGAGGACTAATGGACCTTTTCAGCCTCCCACCGGCGGGCCGCGGCCGCAATGTGGCCCCGCACACACGCACGAAAGGCCCGCAAATCGAAATGATTTGCGGGCCTTTCCTGGTTCCACCAAACGTGCCCTCGATAGGATTCGAACCTACGGCCTGTTGCTCCGGAGGCAACCGCTCTATCCCCTGAGCTACGAGGGCGCGGCAACCGGGGTTGCCGAAGGGAACGTCAAAGAGCTTATCAGGTACGGGGCGCGCACGGTAAACCCGGCGGCCCGGCGCCCCTGCACCGGCCGTGGCGGAAATCATTGGCCGCGCCGGCAGCGTCCGCCGGCCCGGGGGCCAACCGCCCGGTAACGTGGGGGCCATGGTGCCCCAACGGTGAACAGACAGTCCCATCCCGCCTGGCTGATCGCCGCCGGAATCCTCATCACCGCCCTGTCCCTGCGCGCCGCCGTCACCGTCGTGCCGCCGCTGATCTCCACCATCAACCACAGCCTGCCGCTCAACGAGACCACGATCGGCATCCTGGGCATGCTGCCCACCGCCGCATTCGGCCTGTTCGGCTTCCTCACCCCCTACGTGATCCGCTGGGCGTCGCTGGAACGGCTGATTGTCATCTCCATCGTCGTCGGTGCCGTCGGCCAGGTTGCCCGCGTCCTGGCGCCGAATACGCCGCTGTTCTTGATCTTTTCCGTGCTCGCCTTCGGCGGCCTCGGCGCCGGCAACGTGCTGCTGCCGCCGCTGGTCAAGAAATACTTCCCCACCAGGATCGGGCTCATGACGGCCCTGTATGTCACGGTCATGAGCGTCGGCACGGCCCTGCCCGCCCAGCTGGCCGTCCCCTTGGCCGACGCCACCAGCTGGCAGCTCTCCCTCGCCTCCTGGGCCGGCATCAGCGTCATTGCCGCGCTGCCGTGGCTGGGCGCCCTCGCCGGCGGCAGGGGCACCACGGCGGACCCCGCCCCGGCGCCCGCCCCGCCTCCCGTTTCCTCCCCGGCCCCGAAGCTGGTGGTTCACTCGACGCCCCGGGAGGCCGGGGCCCCGGTCATGAACCTATGGCGCTCACCAACCGCCTGGGGGCTGACCTTCATGTTCGGCTGCACGTCGCTGAACACGTACGCGCTGTTCGCCTGGCTGCCCTCGATCCTCGTCCAGGCGGGGCTGGACCGGGGCCAGGCCGGCTCCATGCTGGCCCTCTTCGCCGCGCTGGGGCTGCCGCTGAGCCTGCTCATCCCGCTGGTTGCGGCCAGGATGCGCAATCCGTTCCCCGTGGTGCTGGTCCTGCTGGGCTGCTTCGTGGCCGGCTACTTGGGCCTGCTGCTGTCCCCGGCCAACGGCACCTGGCTGTGGGTGTCGCTGGCGGGCACCGGCCCGGCCACGTTCCCGCTGTCACTGCTGCTGATCAACCACCGCACCCGCACGCAGCGCGGCGCCGGCGCCCTCTCCGGCTTCGGGCAGGGCATGGGCTACACGTTTGCCTGCTCCGGACCGCTGCTTTTCGGCCTGCTGCGGCAGTGGACCGGCTCGTGGAACGCGCCGTTCATCTTCCTGTTCGCAACGCTGCTGCTGCTGGGCGCCGGCGCGTACATCATCTGCCGGCCCAGGATGTTGGAGGACGACTTCCGCAGGTGAGCCCCGCCGTCGCGCCCCTGCCGCCCAACCACGGGGTGGGCCACAATATGGGCGGATTGGGGGAGGATGGGGGCGCAACCGTACACTTGGACGGTGACCCCTGAAGAACTTTCCGCCGCCATTACCACCTCCCTCAAGGACGCCGTCGAAGCCGGTGAACTCACCGTTCCCGCCGAGGCGCTGCCCACGGAGGTCCGGGTCGAGCGGCCCAAGAGCCGCGAGCACGGCGACTGGGCCACCAGCATCGCCTTGCAGCTGGCCAAGCCGGCCGGGGTGCCGCCGCGAAAGATTGCCGAGGCCCTGCGCACCCGCCTGGAGCAAATTCCCGGCGTGGCCAAGGTGGACATCGCCGGCCCCGGCTTCCTGAACATCATCCTGGACGCGGCCGCCGCCGGCGAGCTCGCCAAGGCCATCGTGGAGGCCGGCACCGGTTTCGGCGTCAACCAAAGCATGGCCGGAACCCGGATCAACTTGGAATTCGTCTCCGCCAACCCCACCGGCCCCATCCACCTCGGCGGCACCCGCTGGGCGGCCGTGGGGGACTCCCTGGCCCGCATCTTCCAGGCGCAGGGCGCGGATGTCACCCGCGAGTACTACTTCAACGACCACGGCAACCAGATCGACCGCTTTGCCCGCTCGCTGCTGGCCAGCGCCCAGGGGGAGCCCGCTCCGGAAGACGGCTACGGCGGAGCCTACATCGAGGAGATCGCCGCCGCGATCACCGCGGCCAGCCCGGACATCCTGGCCGGCGGGGACCCGCAGGAGGAATTCCGCGCCCGCGGCGTGGAGCTCATGTTCGCCTCCATCCGCGAATCCCTGCACGAGTTCGGCGTCGACTTTGACGTGTACTTCCACGAGAACTCGCTCTTTGAGGACGGCGCCGTGGAGAAGCTCCTGGAGCAGCTCAAGGGCTCGGGGAACCTCTATGCCAAGGACGGTGCGTGGTGGCTGAATTCCACCGCGTTCGGCGACGACAAGGACCGGGTGGTCATCAAGTCCGACGGCAACGCCGCCTACATCGCCGGTGACATCGCGTACTTCAAGAACAAGCGCGAGCGCGGCTTTGACCTGTGCATCTACATGCTCGGCGCCGACCACCACGGCTACGTGGCCCGGCTGAAGGCCGCCGCGGCCGCCATGGGCGACGACGCCGACCGGGTCGAGGTACTCATCGGCCAGATGGTGAACCTGGTCCAGGACGGCGTCCCCGTGCGCATGTCCAAGCGCGCCGGCACCGTGGTCACCATGGAGGACCTCGTGGAGGTGGTCGGCACGGATGCCGCCCGCTACTCGCTGGCCCGCTTCTCTTCCGATTCGAACATCGACATCGACCTGGACGTGCTGACCAAGCGCTCCAACGAGAACCCGGTGTTCTACGTCCAGTACGCCCACGCCCGCACCCGCGCCGTGGGCCGCAACGCCGCGGCCGCCGGGGTGGAGCGCACCGTGTTCGACGCCGCCGCGCTCACCCACGCCACCGAATCCGAGCTGCTGGCCGTCTTGGGCCAGTACCCGGGCGTGCTCAGCCAGGCCGCAGCGTTCCGTGAACCGCACCGCGTGGCCCGCCACCTGGAGGTCATCGCCGGTGCCTACCACCGCTGGTACGACAACTGCCGGGTCACCCCCATGGGCGAGGAAGCGATCACCGACACGAACCGCACCCGGCTGTGGCTCAACGACGCCGTGGGCCAGGTGCTCGCCAACGGCCTGGCCCTGCTGGGCGTCTCCGCCCCGGAACGGATGTAAGGGTGACTGAAGCAATGGAGTCGTCACGGCTCGCCGGTTCGGTGCTGGCCCCCGCGTGGCTGCCCGCCGCCGGCGACCTCAATGCGCTGCACGCCCCCCTGTGGGCGAACGACGTCGAACGCGGCAAAGGCGGCGAGCTGACCGTCTCCGGCGTGCCGGTCCGCGAGCTCAAGGAGCGCTTTGGCACGCCCCTGTATGTGCTCAGCGAGGGTGACTTCCGCGCCCGCGCCCGGGCGCTCAAGGACGCCTTCGACGACGCGTTCGCGGACCTTGGCGGCGGCGTGGACGTCTACTACGCCGGGAAGTCGTTCCTGTGCACCGAAGTGGCCCGCTGGGTGGACTCCGAGGGCCTGCGCCTGGACACGTGCTCCGGCGGCGAACTGGCCGTCGCCGCGCGCGCCGGACTGGGCGGGGACAAGCTCAGCCTGCACGGGAACAACAAATCCGATGCCGAGATCAACCGGGCCCTGGACCTGGGCGTGGGCCGGATCGTGGTGGACAGCCTGCACGAGCTGCACCGGGTGGCCGAGCTGGCGGCCGTGCGGGGAGTGAAGGCCAACGTCATGCTGCGCCTGACCCCCGGCGTGCACGCCCACACCCACGAGTTCATCGCCACCGCGCACGAGGACCAAAAATTCGGCCTGTCCATGATCTCCCCCGACGCAGGCACCGAAGCGGACGGCCTGAGCGCCGCGGAGGCAGCCGCCAAGCTGGCCGTCGAGGCGGACAGCATCAACTTCCTCGGCTTCCACGCCCACATCGGCTCGCAAATCTTTGAGCCCGAAGGCTTTGAAATCGCGGCCCGCAAGCTGTTGGAGTACACCCACCACATCCAGGACAAGTACGGGCTCACCCTCCCGGAACTGGACCTTGGCGGCGGCTACGGCATCGCCTACACGGCCGCGGACGCCCCGCGCCCGGCGGCCGAGATCGCCCGGGCGATGGCCGCCGTCGTGCGCGAAACCTGCACGGCACTGAACATGGACGCCCCGCGGATCTCCATCGAGCCGGGCCGGGCGATCGTGGGTTCCTCCACGTTCACCCTGTATGAGACCGGCACCCTGAAAACCGTGCAGGTCGAGGTGGCCGGCGGGGACGGCGCGACGGCGCCGCGCCGGTACGTCTCCGTGGACGGGGGCATGAGCGACAACGCCCGCCCGGTGCTCTACGACGCCGACTACTCGGCCGTGCTGGCCAACCGCGCCTCGGCGGCGGCCCCCGCGCTGTCCCGAGTGGTGGGCAAACATTGCGAGAGCGGGGACATTGTTGTTAGAGATGTATATCTGCCCAACGACGTGGCGGCCGGGGACCTGCTCGCAGTTCCCGGAACGGGCGCGTACTGCTGGGCCCTGGCCAGCAACTACAACTACGTGCCCCGGCCGCCCGTGGTCGCCGTCTCGGACGGCGCCGCACGCTTGATCGTGCGGGGCGAAACAGAAGACGACCTGCTGGCACGCGACTTAGGGGCCTAACCATTTTGACTCAACGCAACACCACCGTGGACTCCGCCGTCCCAAGCGAACCGGCGCCMGCCCTCACCAAGACCTTGAAGGTGGCGCTGCTGGGCGCCGGAAACGTCGGCGCCCAGGTGGCCCGGATCCTGCTCCAGGACGCCGACGCGCTGGCCGCCCGCACCGGGGCCCGGCTGGAACTGACCGGCATCGCCGTGCGCAACATTGACGCCCCCCGCGACGTCGAGCTGCCGCGGGCGCTGTTCACCACCGACGCCTCCGCCCTGGTCCGCGGCGCGGATGTGGTCATCGAGCTTATGGGCGGCATCGAACCGGCCCGGACGCTGATCCTGGAGGCCATCGAGCACGGCGCCACCGTGGTCACCGGCAACAAGGCGCTGCTGGCCGTGGACGGACCCAGCCTGTACGAGAAGGCCGACGCGGCCGGCGTCGAGCTCTCCTACGAGGCCGCCGTGGCCGGGGCCATCCCGATCCTGCGCCCCATCACCGACTCCCTGTCCGGGGACAAGATCACCCGGGTCATGGGGATCGTGAACGGCACCACCAACTTCATCCTGGACCAGATGGATACCACCGGCGCCCAGTTCGCCGACGCCCTGGCCGAGGCCACCCGCCTGGGCTATGCGGAGGCCGACCCCACCGCGGACATCGAGGGTCACGACGCCGCCGCCAAGGGCGCCATCCTGGCCTCGCTGGCGTTCCACACCCGGTTTGCGCTGGAGGACGTCCACTGCCAGGGCATCACGGCCGTCACGGCCGATGACATCGCCGCGGCTAAGGAGGCCGGCTATGTGATCAAGCTGCTCGCCATCGCCGAAAAGCTCGCCGTCCCCGGGCGTGAGGGCGCCGCCGGGGTGAGCGTGCGGGTCCACCCGACCCTGCTGCCCCGCGAACACCCGCTGGCCGCCGTGCACGGGGCCTTCAACGCCGTCTTCATCGAGGCCGAATCCGCCGGCGAACTCATGTTCTACGGCCAGGGGGCCGGGGGCACGCCCACCGCCTCCGCCGTCCTGGGCGACGTCGTCTCCGCCGCCCGCCGCATGGTGCTGGGCGGGCCCGGCCGCACCGAGACGACCACCGGCGTCGTGCCGGTGCTGGGCATCGACGCCGTCCAGACCCGGTACTACATCGGTTTGGACGCCGCGGACCAGCCCGGGGTGCTGTCCAAGATCGCCGCACTGTTTGCCGGGCACGGCGTCTCGATTGAGACCATGCGGCAAACCGTGCACCGCGAACCCGGCGACGGCGGGCCCGGCACCGCCGAGCTGCGCATTGTCACGCACCGGGCCGCCGAGGCGTCCCTGGCAGCAACCGTCGAGGCCATCAAGGGCCTGGACGTCATCAATTCCGTAACAAGTGTCCTGAGGGTGGAGGGAGTCTAATGGCTCACCAGTGGCGCGGGGTCATCCGCGAATATGCAGACCGTTTGCCGGTAACGGCGGAAACGAAGGTCATCACGTTGGGGGAGGGCGGCACCCCGTTGGTGCACGCCCACAAGCTCTCCGAGCTGACCGGCTCCACCGTGTACCTGAAGGTCGAGGGCATGAACCCGACCGGCTCCTTCAAGGACCGCGGCATGACCATGGCCATGACGGCCGCCGTCGCCGCCGGCGCCCGGGCCGTGGTGTGCGCCTCCACCGGCAACACCTCCGCCTCGGCCGCCGCCTACGCCAAGTCCGCCGGGCTGACCTGCGCCGTGCTGGTGCCGGAGGGCAAGATTTCCATGGGCAAGCTCAGCCAGGCCGTCGCCCACGGCGCCACGATCCTGCAGGTCGACGGCAACTTCGACAACTGCCTGGAGGTGGCCCGCAAGCTGGCCGACTCCTACCCGGTGTTCCTGGTCAACTCGGTCAACCCGGCCCGGATCGAGGGCCAGAAGACCGGCGCGTTTGAGGTCGTTGACGCGCTGGGCGACGCCCCCGACTACCACCTGCTGCCCGTGGGCAACGCCGGCAACATCAGCGCCTACTGGAGGGGCTATAAGGAATACGCGGCACCATACGAGTCCGCCACCGCCGGCACGCTGGCGGCCGTCTCCACCAAGACGCCCATCATGTGGGGCTTCCAGGCCGCCGGTGCCGCCCCGTTCGTGGCCGGACACCCCATCACGGAGCCGGACACCATCGCCACCGCCATCCGGATCGGCAACCCGGCCTCCTGGGACCTGGCCATCGCCGCCCGCGACGAATCCGGCGGGCTGATCGACTCCGTCACGGATGCGGAAATCCTGGCCGCGCACCGCTGGCTCTCCGCCAAGGAGGGCGTGTTCGTCGAGCCGGCCTCCGCCGCCGGCGTCGCGGGTCTGATCAAAAAGCATGCCGCGGGTGAGGTTCCCGCCGGCAAGACGATCGTCATCACGGTGACCGGGCACGGCCTGAAGGACCCGGACTGGGCCCTGAAGAATACCGACGGCGCCTCCGTCGCGCCCACCTCGGTGGCGTTCGACGTCGTCACCGTCGCCTCGGCCCTCGGCCTGACAGAGCCGTCCTGACGGACCGGCGCACCTTCCATGACAGGCCACACCATGACATCCCCCCGTCCCGCCGCTGACCTGAAGGTCCCGGCCGGTGGGCGCACGGCCACCGTCCGGGTGCCGGGCACCAGCGCCAACCTTGGCCCCGGCTTCGACTCGCTCGGCCTGGCCGTTTCCCTCTACGACACGCTGCGCGTGGCCACGCTGGCACCGGCCGGCACCGTGGCGGGCGGCGGCGCCGAGGTGCTGGAGTTTGACCTGCGCGGGGAGGGCGTCCAGGAGCTGCCCCGCGACGCCTCGCACCTGGTGGTCCGGGCCATGGACCTGGCGTTCGCCCGGCTGGGCTACCGCCGCGGGGGCCTGCGGATCACGGCCGAGAACGTCCTGCCGCACGGCCGGGGACTGGGCTCCTCCGCCTCGGCGATCGTGGCCGCCATTGTGGCCGCGAACGCGCTGGTGGAGCCGGCGGACCAGCGGGACAAGCAGTGGGTCCTCCAGCTTGCCTCGGAAATGGAGGGGCACCCGGACAACGTGGCCCCGGCCATCTTTGGTGCGGTGGCCGTCTCGTGGGAGGAAGACGGGGCCTACGCCAGCGCCAGGGTGACGCCGTCATCCGCGGTGATACCCGTGGTGGCCATCCCCAATGTGGAGCTGAAGACCGAAATGGCCCGCGGCATGCTCCCGGCCGTGGTGCCGCACGCCCAGGCGGCCGCGAACTCCGGGCGCACGGCGCTGCTGATCCATGCGCTCAAGGATGCGCCGGAACTGCTGGCCGCCGGCACCCGCGACTACCTGCACCAGGACTACCGTGCCGCGGCCATGCCCGAAAGCGCGGCGCTGGTGGCGGCACTGCGGGCGGCCGGTCATGCGGCCTTCATTTCCGGCGCCGGGCCGACGGTGATGGCTCTGGCCAACGGGCCCCGGGAAGCGGATGCGATGGTGGAATTCATCACCGCCGGACGTTTCGCCCACGGTGAAAAGGAATCATCAACACTGCAGTGGCGTGTTTTGCGGCTCGAAGTGGACTCCGATGGTGCTAAAGTGGAAGTGCATCCGGGTTCATAAGTGCCTTAGGTCATGCCCAGTAAAAGGCTCTTTCCTGCACAAGGCATGAAAAACGAGGCATGAAATTTACGTCTCTGAACTCGATGCCCCCTTTCGGCCTGTGCTTTCTTGCACGTCGAAGAGTTGAAATGACACACGGCAGCCGCCTGGTCGTTTCACTAATTAATCACGCAAGCATTGATTCAAGGGGAGCATCTCACCAATTCCGCCGGCCGTTCGGTGCGGCATGAATTGGAACCTCAGGTGATTCCGCCCGTTGCACAAACGGCCGACGGCGCACCTGACACTAATCAACGCGGCCCTGTTCACAGGGGACCGCCATCGAGGGGGAAGGATCCTTCGTGACAGAAATCGTAACTTCAGCCGCTGGCACCAAAGCAGCTGAGTTGAACGGCACCACCCAATCCACCGGCACCGCCAAATCGGCCGGCCTGGCGGGATTGAAGCTGGCCCAATTGCAGGCGCTGGCCGGCCAACTGGGCATCACCGGCGGATCCAGAATGCGCAAGGGCGACCTTGTCGCCGCCATCTCCGCACACCAGCGGGGTTCCTCGGTGGCCGACCGTCCGGTCCGCACCGCCAAGACCACGCCCGAGGCCCCCGCGGCTGAGACGTCCGCCCCGGCCAAGCGCACCTCTCGGGCCAAGGCCGGCGCCACGGCAGACGCCCCCGCCGCCCCGGCCGAGGCACCCTCGGTGCCCGCCGCCGTCGAGGCGCCCGCCGCTGCCGAGACGGCCGCCGCGACCGAGCGTCCGGCCCGCGGC
>NZ_JBFREA010000029.1:0-30817 GCF_052114065.1 Specibacter sp. RAF43
GTTCGGCGGCACGTTCGGCGGCACCCAAGGCGGGTGCCGCCGAACGATCGTTAAGCGATTAGGCCGTCGGCCAGGGGCCCACCTTTTCCTTGTTCCGTTTCACGCCATTGACGCTCTTGCCGATGTCGGCCAGGTCGCCCACCTTGTGCACCTTGAGCAGGTTGGTCGAGCCCGCCTGTCCGGGAGGGGACCCGGCGGCAATGACCACCAGGTCGCCCTCGGTCACCAGGCCCTTGGCCAGCAGCGTGCGGTCAACTTGCTCGGTCATGGCGTCGGTGTGCTGGACGGTCGGCACCAGGACCGGCTCGATGCCCCAGGTCAGGGCCAGCTGGTTGCGCACCTGCTCCACCGGGGTGAACGCAAACACCAGCTTCGCCGGGCGCAGCCGCGAGAGGCGGCGGGCCGAGTCACCGGACTGGGTAAACGTGGCAATGTACCTTGCGTCGAGCTGGTCGGCAACCTTGACCGCGGCGGCCGTGATGACACCACCGCGCGTCCTGGGCTCGGAGCCAAGCTTGGGAATGCGCTGCAGCCCCTCCTTTTCGGTGGCCTCGATGATCCGGGCCATCGTCTTGACGGTCTCAATGGGGAACTTGCCCACGCTGGTCTCGCCCGAGAGCATGACGGCGTCGGCCCCGTCGAGGACGGCGTTGGCGCAGTCGGAGGCCTCGGCCCGCGTCGGGCGCGGGTTCTCGATCATGGACTCGAGCACCTGCGTGGCCACGATCACCGGCTTCGCCCAGCGGCGGGCCAGCTCCACGCACTGCTTTTGCACCAGCGGGACCTCTTCCAGCGGAAGTTCCACGCCCAAGTCGCCGCGGGCCACCATGATCGCATCAAATGCGTCGATGATCGCCTCGAGGTGCTCCACGGCCTGCGGCTTTTCAATCTTGGCAATCACCGGAACTCGCCGGCCGGCCTCGTCCATGATCTCGTGCACGCGCTCGATGTCGGACGCATCGCGCACAAACGACAACGCGACCAGGTCCACGCCGCACTTCAGCGCCCAGCGCAGGTCGGCCTCGTCCTTTTCGCTCAGGGCGGGGACGTTGACGGCCACGCCGGGGAGGTTGATGCCCTTGTTGTTGGACACCCGGCCCGGGACGGTCACCACGGTGACCACCTTGACGCTGTCCACGGCCGTGGCACGCAATGACACCTTGCCGTCATCAATCAACAGGGTGTCGCCCACGTTGACGTCCTCGGTCAGCGAGCTGAGCGTGGTGGAGCAAATGTCCTTCGTGCCGGGGACGTCCTCGGTGGTGATGGTGAAAACGTCGCCCACGGCCAAATCGTGGCCCTCACCGTTGGCGAAGCGGCCCAGCCGAATCTTTGGCCCCTGCAGGTCCGCCATGATGGCGACGGTCTTGTGCAGTTCGGCGGAGGCCTTGCGCACATTGTCAAAAGTGATTTGGTGCACGGCGTAGTCGCCGTGGCTCATGTTCATGCGGGCGACATTGACGCCGGCGTCCAGCACCGCAAGTGTGTTTTCGTAGCTGGCGATGGCCGGCCCGAACGTAGCCACAATTTTTGCGCGTCTCAATTTACCTACCTATTGGTGTGGTTGACAGTGGATATCCATGGTCCCGGTTCAAGCCTAGCCGCTCGCTAGTTCACACCGATAGCCGAGTCGCTGGGTGAGACGGGGGCCGGTAGAAAAGTCTCCCCCATCAGGAACTTGTCGACGGCGGCCGCACACGAGCGCCCCTCCGCGATCGCCCACACGATCAGCGACTGGCCGCGCCCGGCATCCCCGGCGGCAAACACGCCGGACCGGCTCGTCATGTAGTAGCCGTCCCGGCCAATATTGGCCCGGCCGTCCAGCTCCACCGGCAGCTGCCGGGTTAGCTCGGCCGTCTCCGGGCCGGTGAAGCCCAGCGAAAGCAGGACCAGGTCCGCCGGGATGACCCGCTCCGTTCCCGCCTTGGGCAGCCGCTTGCCGTCCACGTACTCGGTCTCGGCGATCTTCAGCCCCGTCAGCACGCCGTTCTCGCCGATGAATTCGACCGTGGACGCCAGGAAGGTTCGCTCCCCGCCTTCCTCGTGCGCGCTGGCCACCTCGAACAGGTTCGGGAACGTCGGCCACGGCTGGGCCGGGGTGCGCTCCAGCGGCGGCTRCTTGCCGATGGCCAGCGTGGTCACCGACAGCGCCTGCTGGCGGTGCGCGGTGCCCAGGCAGTCCGCTCCGGTGTCGCCGCCGCCGAGGATCACCACGTGCTTGCCGCGGGCGTCGATCCGGCCCTCCACCTCGTCCCCCGCTACCACCTTGTTGGACTGGACCAGGTAGTCCATGGCGAAGTGCACGCCGGTGAGCCCGCGGCCCGGGATGGGCAGGTCCCGCGGCACGGTGGCCCCGGTGGTGATGATGACGGCGTCGTAGCGCCGGCGCAGCTCCTCCCACCCAATGTCGGCGCCGACCTCGATGCCGGGCCGGAAGCGGGTGCCTTCGGCGACCATCTGTTCCAGGCGGCGGTCCAGCTTTTCCTTCTCCAGCTTGAAGTCGGGAATCCCGTAGCGCAGCAGGCCCCCGATCCTGTCATCGCGCTCGTACACCGCCACGGTATGGCCGGTGCGGGTCAGCTGCTGGGCGGCGGCCATCCCGGCCGGGCCGGAGCCGACGACGGCGACGGTCTTGCCGGTGAGCCGGGCCGGCGGCAGCGGGTGCACCCAGTCCGCATCGAAGGCCTCGTCAATGATCGAGACCTCCACCTGCTTGATGGTGACCGCGGGCTGGTTGATGCCCAGCACACAGGCGGTTTCGCATGGGGCGGGGCAGAGCCGGCCGGTGAACTCCGGGAAGTTGTTCGTCGAATGCAGCCGCTCGACGGCGTCCTGGCCCTTGTCCCGCCAGGTGAGGTCGTTCCATTCCGGGATCAGGTTCCCCAGCGGGCAGCCCTGGTGGCAGAACGGCACGCCGCAATCCATGCACCGGCCGGCCTGGGCCTGCAGGACGCCCTTTTCCTGGGCCTCATACACCTCCTTCCAGTCCATGATCCGGACCGGGACGGGCCGGCGGGTCTGGGTGATGCGTTCCCTGTTCTTCAAAAAGCCGCGCGGATCAGCCACCGGTAACCTCCAAGATCTTCTGCCACACGGTGGCGCCGTCCGGGTCCTCGCCCAGCTCGGCCGCCGCGAGGCGGGTTTCCAAAACTGCCGCGTAGTCGCGCGGGAGCGCCTTGGTCAGGCGCGCCACGGTGGCGGGGAAATCGGCCAGCAGTCCCGCGGCCACCGCGGACCCCGTCTCCTGGCGGTGCTTGACCAACAGGGCGTGGACGATGGCCTCGTCCTCGGCGTCGAGGGCCATCAGCGACAACTCCCCCGAATCCAGCGCCGCCTTGTTGACGCGCCCGGGCGCCAGGTCGAGCACGAAGGCGGTGCCCCCGGACATGCCGGCGCCAAAGTTGCGCCCGGTGGGGCCCAGGATGAGCGCCTGGCCGCCGGTCATGTACTCGCAGCCGTGGTCGCCGATGCCTTCCACCACGGCGGTGGCGCCGGAGTTCCTGACCAGGAAGCGTTCGCCCACCTGGCCGCACAGGAACATTTCCCCGCTCGTGGCGCCGTAGCCGATCACATTGCCGGCGATGACGTTCTCCGCGGCCGTGAACGTGTTGGCCCGGTCCGGGCGTACCGTGATCCGGCCACCGGAGAGCCCCTTGCCGACGTAGTCGTTGGCGTCGCCGAACAGCCGCAGCGTCACCCCGGCCGGCAGGAACGCGCCCAGGGACTGGCCGGCCTGCCCGGTCAGCGTGACGTCGATGGTGTCCGGGCCCAGCACGTCGACGCCGAACGTCCGGGTGACGTGGTGGCCGAGCAGCGTGCCCACGGAGCGGTCGGTGTTGACCACCGGGACGCTGATCTTCACGGGCGTGCGGTCGCCCAGGGCCTCGGCGCTCATGGTGAGCAGCTGCTGGTCAAAGTGCTTGTCCAGCTCGTGGTTTTGCGTGGTCAGGCTGCGCACCGGCGTGCCCGGCACCACCCCGGCGTCGGAAATGATGGGGGTCAAATCCAGCCCCTCGGTCTTCCAGTGGTTTACGGCCTGGCGGACATCGAGCACGTCCGCGTGGCCGATGGCCTCCTCCAGCGTCCGGAACCCGAGGCCCGCGAGGATCTCGCGCACCTCCTCGGCCAGGAACTCGAAGAAGTTCACCACAAATTCGGGCTTGCCGCTGAAGCGCTTGCGCAGCTCCGGGTTTTGCGTGGCCACGCCCACCGGGCAGGTGTCCAGGTGGCACACGCGCATCATGACGCAGCCGGAGACCACCAGCGGGGCCGTGGCGAAGCCGTATTCCTCGGCGCCCAGCAGCGCGGCCACCACCACGTCGCGGCCGGTCTTGAGCTGCCCGTCGACCTGGACCACCACCCGCTCGCGCAGCCCGTTCAGGCGCAGCGTCTGCTGGGTCTCGGCCAGGCCCAGTTCCCAGGGCATGCCGGCGTGCTTGAGCGAGTTCAGCGGGCTGGCGCCGGTGCCGCCGTCGTGCCCGGAGACCAGCACGACGTCGGCCTTGGCCTTGGTCACGCCGGCCGCCACCGTGCCAATCCCCATCTCGGAGACGAGCTTGACGTGCACCCGGGCCGTGGGGTTGGCCCGCTTGAGGTCGTAGATCAGCTGCGCGAGGTCCTCAATGGA
The DNA here is from genome assembly GCF_052114065.1 of Specibacter sp. RAF43. NCBI lineage: Bacteria > Bacillati > Actinomycetota > Actinomycetes > Micrococcales > Micrococcaceae > Specibacter > Specibacter sp. RAF43. The sequence continues at coordinate 4,628 of NZ_JBFREA010000029.1, forward strand.
ATAGATGTCATGGTGCGGGGGCGGGGAGATCAGCCCGACCCCCGGGGTGGAGTGCCGGGTCTCGGCAATCCACGGGTAGACCTTCTTGGCCATGAGCTGCCCGCCCTCCCCCGGCTTGGCGCCCTGGGCCATCTTGATCTGGATGTCGGTGGCGTTGCTCAGGTACAAGCTGGTGACGCCGAAGCGGCCCGAGGCCACCTGCTTGATGGCGGAGCGGCGCTGCGGATCCAGGAGCCGATCGACGTCCTCGCCGCCCTCGCCGGTGTTGGACTTGGCGCCCAGCCGGTTCATGGCGATGGCCAGGGTCTCGTGCGCTTCCTGGGAGATGGAGCCGTAGCTCATGGCACCGGTGCAAAAACGCTTCACAATCGAGGCGACCGGCTCCACCTCGGCGAGCGGGACCGGCGGGCGCTGCCCGTCCTTGAACTGGAGCAGCCCGCGGAAGGTCATGAGCCGGCCCGCCTGCTCGTCGATGCCCTGCGTGTACTTCTTGAAAATGTCGTAGCGGCGTTCGCGCGTGGCGTGCTGGAGGCGGAACACGGTATCCGGGTTGAACAGGTGCGGTTCGCCGTCGCGGCGCCACTGGTACTCGCCGCCGCCCTGGAGCGGGCGGTGCGGGACGTCCACGCCGTCGACCGGGTAGGCCAGGGTGTGCCGGGCGGCCACCTCCGCGGCGATCACGTCCAGCCCGACGCCGCCAAGCTGGGAGACCGTGCCGGTGAAGTAGTCATCGACCAGTTCCTGGGACAGGCCCAATGCCTCAAAGGTCTGGGCGCCGCAATAGGAGGCGACCGTGGAGATGCCCATCTTGGACATGATCTTCAGCACGCCCTTGCCCAGCCCCTTGATCAGGTTTGCCACGGCGGTCTCGGCGGTGACCCCGGAAACGTCGCCGGAACGGACCAGCTCCTCGACCGATTCCATGGCCAGGTACGGGTTGACGGCCGCCGCGCCATAGCCGATCAGCACGGCCACATGGTGGACCTCGCGCACGTCGCCGGCCTCCACGACCAGGGAGATTTTGGTGCGGTTGGCGCTGCGCAGCAGGTGGTGGTGGACGGCGCTGAGCAGCAGCAGGGACGGGATGGGCGCCCACGCCGCGGAGGAGTCCCGGTCCGACAGCACCACGAACTGCACGCCGCGGTTGATGGCGCCGGAGACCTGTTCACAGATCTCGGTAAGCCGGGAACGCAACGCCGCCTCGCCGCCGTCGATCTTGTACAGGCCGCGCACCTTCATCGCGATGCGCTCCCCGCCGGTGCCGTCGCTGTTCGCGGGGGCCTCGATGTTGGCGATCTTGGCCAGTTCGTCGTTGTTGATCACCGGGAAGGTCAGGGCCACCTGCGGCGCCTTGACCTTGGCTTGGGAGAGCAGGTTCCCCAGCGGGCCGATGGTGGTGTTCAGGGACGTGACGAGCTCTTCCCGGATGGCGTCCAGCGGCGGGTTGGTCACCTGGGCGAAGGACTGCACAAAGTAGTCGAAGAGCAGCCGCGGGCGCGAGGACAGCACGGCCACCGGGGTGTCGGTGCCCATGGCGCCCAGCGGTTCCCCGCCGGTCTGGGCCATGGGGCCGAGCAGGATCTTCAGTTCCTCGGTGGTGTAGCCGAAGGTGCGCTGGCGGTGGACGACGGAGGCGCTGGTGTGGACCACGTGTTCGCGCTCGGGCAAATCGGCCAGGCGGATGGTGTTTTCCCTGGCCCACTCGGCCCAGGGCTTGGCGGCGGCAATCTGCGCCTTGACCTCCTCATCGCCCACCAGCCGCCCGTTCTCGGTGTCCACCAGGAACATCTTGCCCGGGGCGACGCGGCCCTTCGCCACGATCCGCGCGGGGTCGATGTCCAGCACGCCCACCTCGGAGGCAAAGACGACCAGGCCGTCCTCGGTGACCCAGTAGCGGCCGGGGCGCAGCCCGTTGCGGTCCAGCGTGGCGCCCACCAGCGTGCCGTCGGTGAAGGACACCGCGGCCGGCCCGTCCCACGGCTCCATCAGCAGCGAGTGGTACGCGTAAAACGCCTTGCGGGCCGGGTCCATGGTGGCGTGGTTTTCCCACGCCTCGGGGATCATCATCATGATGGCCTCGGTGATGGGCCGACCGGAGAGCCACAGCAGCTCGGCCACCTCGTCAAAGGAGGCGGAGTCCGAGGCGCCCGGGGTGCAGATCGGGAACAGCTCCTCCGGCGCGTCGCCCAGCAGCGGATGCGACATGGTGGACTGCCGCGCCCGCATCCAGTTCCGGTTTCCCTTGACCGTGTTGATCTCGCCGTTGTGCGCGATGGTGCGGAACGGCTGGGCCAGCGGCCAGGAGGGAAAGGTGTTGGTGGAGAAGCGCGAGTGCACCACGGCCAGGCGGGAGGCGAACCGGGCATCGGAGAGGTCCGGATAGAACGGCTCCACCTGGGCCGTGGTGAGCATGCCCTTGTAGACGATCGTCTTGGACGAGAGGGACGGGAAGTACACACCAAACTTGTGTTGGGCGCGCTTGCGCAGGCGGAACGCCTTCGCGTCCAGGACGTTGGTTCCGGGCGTCCCTGCCGCCGCACCGTCGAGGGTCACGAACAGTTGGGAAAAATGCGGCATGCAGGAGCGGGCCATGGCGCCGACGAGGCCGGCCACGACCGGCACCTCGCGCCAGCCCAGGACCGTGAGCCCCTCACTTCCGGCCAGCGCCTCGACGCCGGCGCGGGTGGCGGCCAGCTCCTTGGCCTCGACGGGCAGGAACGCCGTGCCGACGGCGTACTCCCCCGCCGCGGGCAGCCCGAAGGCGGTGACGGCCCGGAAGAATTCGTCGGGGATCTGCGTCAGGATGCCGGCGCCGTCGCCGGTGCCCTCGTCGGCGCCCACGGCGCCGCGGTGTTCCAGGTTGCGCAGGGCCACGAGGGCGGATTGCACAATGTCGTGCCCGGGCGTGCCGCGCAGCGTGGCCACAATGGCCAGCCCGCAGGCATCCTTTTCCTGCTCGGGCCGGTAGAGGCCCGCCCGGGCGGGCAGGGCGGCGAACCGCGTGAAGGGGGACAGCGCCCGCTCCGTCACGGCCGCGGTGCCGTCGCCAAGCGCGCCGACGTGGGGTGTGCGCGAGTGTGCGGCGCGGGAGTGCGCCGGGTGAGGCTGCGGCATTGCCGCCTGTGACTTGCGAGTCATGACGTAAACGTCCTTCCCCTGGCTAAGCGTGTGGAGGGGACGACACCGGCCCTGATGCTCCGGGCATGGGCCCGGAACAGATGTTGCACTGCGGCCCCGCCTTCCGCGGCTTTCCGCGGAGAACGACGCCGCTACCCACTGCGCACTTTTTGTACACATGCATCCCACCCAGCCATGAATCTCACATGGCTAGTGCAGATGCACAACGAGTCCCCAAACGTTGCAAGGACCCCCCGTGGAGGCGATTCTCACTATATAAGCCAGCCCCGGGCGCTGCACATATCAATCTCATTAAGTGACATTATCTGCACGATCCGTCATAAATTTAACGGCGCATGAAAAAACCGCTGCCGGACGCCCCTTCAGGCGGCCGGCAGCGGCCGGGACATTCGTTGGGAGCGCCTAAGCGTCGGGCGTGGCCCGGGGATCGGCCGGCGTGGCATCGCCCGCATCGGCGGCCGGCCCGGCGCCCGTCTCCGGGCCGTCGCCGGCGGCCGGCCCGGCGGCCGTCTCCGGGCCGTCGGTCTGCTCGGCCTCCGTCCGGGCTGCCCGTTCCGCCCCGGGCAGCAGCACCGACTCGCTGACCGTTCCCCGCCGCACAAAGGTCAGGATAAGGAACGCCACCAGGGCGCCGGCAAATACCAGCAAGCTGGTCCACACGTTCAGGCGGGCGGTGACGCCGAAGAAGGTGATGAGTTCGGCATCGTCGATGCGCAGCATCTCAATCCAGACGCGTCCGGCCGTGTAGATCATGGCGTACAGCAGGAAGAGGCGGCCGCGTCGCAGCCGGAACCTGCGGTCGATCAGCAGCAACGCCGCCACGCCCACGAGGTTCCAGAGGCATTCGTAGAGGAACGTCGGGTGGAACAAGGTGTCGGGGGTGAAGCCGGTGGGTACAAACTGCGGGTCCACCTGCAGGCCCCAAGGCAGGGTGGTGGGCCCGCCAAACAGCTCCTGGTTGAAGTAGTTTCCCCATCGGCCAAGGGCCTGGGCCAGCAGGATGCCGGGGGCGGCGGCGTCGATGAACGACGACAGCTTCACCCCGGCCCGCCGGCAGCCGATCCAGGCGCCGATGACGCCCAGGACCACGGCGCCCCAGATGCCCAGCCCGCCCAGCCAGATCTGCGGGATCAGCCAGAGGTTGCCCTGGCCGTTGTAGCCGGGCCCAAAGTAGGCGTCCGGGGAGGAAAACACGTGGTAGAGCCGGCCGCCGATGATGCCGAACGGGATGGCCCAGATGGCGATATCCCAGATGGAGCCATCGGGACCGCCGCGGCGCTTCCACCGGATGTTCGTCAGCCACAGCGCGGCCACGATCCCGGCCAGGATGCACAGGGCATAGGCGTGGATGCGCAGCGGTCCGACGTCGAACCCGGACCAGCCGGGGGCCGGGATGGCCGCGCCGACCGCGGACGAGACGGCGTGCGGGAGCGCTGCGGACAAAAGTGCCGTTGAAATCACTGGGACCTATGCTTCCGTTGTGGGGGCGGGGGCGGCATCGGGGGCAAAGCCGCCACTGAGTTCCTTCGCAAGGGCACCCACGGCGTCCACGCCGCCGTCACGCAGGGCCGCAACGAGGGCCGTGCCCACGATGACGCCGTCGGCGTAGGCGGCTATCTCGCGCACGTGCCGCGGCGCGGAGACCCCGAGCCCCACGCAGGCACGTTCGGCGCCGGCGGCGTGGGCCGCGGCCACCACGGCCTCGGCAGCGCTGGACACCGAGGTCCGTGCCCCCGTGACCCCCATGATGGACACGGCGTACACGAATCCCCGGGTGGCCGCCACGGTCATGGCGACACGCTCCGGGGTGGACGACGGTGCCACCAGAAAGACCCGGTCCAGCCCGTACTTATCGGAGGCGGCAAACCATTCGGCGGCCTCGTCCGGGATCAGGTCCGGGGTGATGAGACCGGCCCCCCCGGCCTCGGCCAGGCGGCGGGAAAACTCGTCAACGCCCATGCGCAGCACCGGGTTCCAGTACGTCATGACCAGCACGGCGGCGTCCGTCTCGGCCGTGACGGCGGCGACGATGTCGAAGACGTCGGCCACCCGGAAGCCATTGGCCAGGGCCTCGGTGGTGGCGGCCTGGATGACGGCACCGTCCATGACGGGGTCGGAATAGGGGATGCCGATCTCGATGATGTCGGCACCATTGCGCGCCACGGCGATGGCGGCGTCAATGGACGTTTGCTTGTCCGGGAACCCGGCGGGCAAATAGGCGATGAGCGCCTTCCGGCCGGCGGCCTTGGCGCGGTCGATGGCGGCCGCGGACTTGCTGGCGAAGACCTGCTGGGTCGATGTGTCACTCATGGGTGGCGTCCTTCGCGTCCGAGCCCGACTGTTCGGAACCATGGGGGTGGGGGGCCCGGGTCGAGAGCGTGGTGCCCAGGACGTGCCCATGCTCATCGAGCATGCCGAACCACTCGGCGGCCGTTTCCACGTCCTTGTCACCGCGGCCGGAGAGGTTGACGACGATGACGACGTCCTGCGGCGCGGCGGCCTTCGCGGTGAGCCGCCGGCCCACCTTCATGGCCCCGGCAAGCGCATGGGAGGACTCGATGGCCGGGATGATGCCCTCGGTGCGGCAGAGCAGCTTGAACGCGTCCATGGCCTCGGCGTCGGTGATCGGTTCGTAGGTGACCCGACCGATGTCGTGCAGATAGGAGTRTTCCGGGCCGACGCCGGGGTAGTCCAGCCCGGCGGAGATGGAGTGGGACTCGATGGTCTGGCCGTCGTCGTCCTGCATCAGGTAGGACTTTGCCCCGTGCAGCACGCCGGGGCGTCCCAGTGTGATGGTGGCCGCGTGGCGGCCGGTCTCCACGCCGTCGCCGCCGGCCTCAAAACCATAGATCAACACGTCTGGGTCGTCGAGGAAGCCGTGGAAGATGCCGATGGCGTTGGAGCCGCCGCCGATGCAGGCGCACACGGCGTCGGGCAGCCGGCCGGTTGCCGCCAGGATCTGGGCGCGGGCCTCCTCCCCGATGACCTCGTGGAAGAAGCGCACCATGGCCGGGAACGGGTGCGCCCCGGCGGCGGTACCCAGCAGGTAGTGGGTGGTCTCGACGTTGGCAACCCAGTCGCGCAGGGCGTCGTTGATGGCGTCCTTGAGCGTCTGCGAGCCGTTGGTCACGGGCACCACGCGGGCGCCCAGGAGCTGCATGCGGGCCACGTTCAGCGACTGGCGGCGGCAGTCCTCGGCACCCATGTACACGACGCATTCGAGCCCGAGCAGGGCCGCCGCGGTGGCGCTGGCCACCCCGTGCTGGCCGGCACCGGTCTCGGCGATGATGCGTGTCTTGCCCATGCGCTTGGCGAGCAGGGCCTGCCCCAGCACATTGTTGATCTTGTGGGAGCCGGTGTGGTTGAGGTCCTCGCGCTTGAGGAAGATCCTGGCCCCGCCGGCGTGGGCGCCGAACCGCTTGGCCTCGGTGAGCAGCGACGGCCGGCCGGAGTAGTTCTTGTTCAGCTCGGCCACCTCGGCGAGGAACTCCGGGTCCACCCGGGCCTTCTCAAAGGTGTCCTCGAGCTCGTCCAGGGCCGCGATCAGCGACTCCGGCATCCACCGCCCGCCGTAGCTGCCAAAGTACGGCCCCGGTGCGTGCCGCAGCGAGGGCGACGGGGCGCTGTCGGGCCGGGGGGCGCCGCCGGAAAGGAATGCCGTGGCGGGATCGAGCATGTCCGCCGGTTCTGAAGACGAATCTGCAGGCACATGAGCCATCAGTTCCACCGTCCTGTTCGTAATTGATCGTGCACAAAATGTCTAGGTACGCGCACCGGTCCTGGCTGGGCCTAGCGGGTGCTGATCGACGGGTTCTTGATTGCCCGGGCGCCAACGGTCCGGAATTCGGTGATGCGCTCCAGCGGGGTCGCGTCCGTCACCAGGGCCTCGCCCACGAGCACCGCGTTGGCGCCGTGGGAGGCATAGTGGCCGACGTCGGCGGCGTCGCGCACGCCGGATTCGGCCACCAGGAGGGGGCCGGGGGCAACAGTGCCGGCCAGCGCCGCAAAAACACCCCGATCCACGTCGAGGGTCTTAAGGTTGCGGACGTTGATGCCGATGATCTTCGCGCCAACGGCCACGGCGCGGGCAATTTCCCCGGCCGTGTGGGTCTCCACGAGGGCGTTCATGCCCAGCCGGTGGGTCAGGGCCAGGTAGTCGCGCAATTCCTCGTCGGTGAGGGCCGCGACGATCAACAGGGCCAGGTCAGCGCCGTGGGCGCGGGCCTCCCAGATCATGTACGGGTCGCACGTGAAGTCCTTGCGCAGGACGGGGATCTCGACCGCGTCCCGGACCGCGTCCAGATCCGCCAGGGACCCGCCGAAGCGGCGCTCCTCGGTCAGGACGCTGATGACGGAGGCGCCGCCGTTGCCGTACTGCCGGGCAAGGGCGGCGGGGTCGGTGATGCCGGCGAGGTCGCCCTTGGACGGGCTGCGCCGCTTGACCTCCGCGATGACCTTCAGCTCAGCACGCACGGGGTCGTTGCCGCCCAGCGCCGCATAGGCGTCCAGGGGTGGCGGCGTCCGCGCGATCCGATCGGCCAGCTCGGCCAGGCTCACGGTCTGTTGGCGGGCGGCCAGGTCCTCACGGACACCGTCGATGATGTCCTGCAGTACGCTCACGGTTAGTGGCCGGTGTTCTTCAGCTTGCTTCCGCCCACGCCGTAGCCGGCGGCCTTCATGGCGATCCCGACGACCAGGCCGATGAAGATCACGCCCACGCCAGCCCAGAACACGACGGTGGCGGCCGGGCCGATGACGAACGCGACGCAGCCGATGATGGTGCCAAGCAGCATGATCGCCACGCAGGTCCACGCCGCGGGGCTGTTCCCGTGGCCCAGGTCAATGCTGTGGTCCATCGGCTCCTCCGTACGAACGGTGGTCGACGTGGCGGCTGACTTGTTGCTCATGTAAATCTCCCTTTGGTGCGGATGCTCAAATACATTCTGCCATTAGTTCCCCATGGAAGCCGAAACCCCGCACCCCGGTGACGCGGACAGCGCTTTTGAGGGGTTGGGTTGGGGCGCGCGGGGGTTTAGGACGTGGGGTCCTCGCCGCGGCTGAGCCGGTCCCAGCTGTCGATCTCATCGACCGGACCAGTGCGGGGCCCGGCGGCCTGCGAGGCCGGGCCGGGAGCGGCGTCGTACTTGGTGCGCACACTCCAGCCCCTGCCCACCCAGAGAATCAACGCGGCCGCCAGGGCCAGGACCGCGGCGGCGGCGACCGCAAGGAGCGGGAACACCGTGGCGGTGGCGTTGCTGGCCGTGCCGACGACGCCGGTGGCCGTGCCCACCTGGCCCATGGCCGCGGTGGAGGGGTCCGCCAGCACGCCCAGGACGACGGCGATGATCCCGGCCGCGCTGAGCAGGACGATGGCGCAGGTGATGATTCGCGCGATTTTCCCGGCGATGGTGGTGGCCAGGGCGCCGGCCAGGGCCACGAGCGCCAGCGCGGAGACCGAGACGGCAGCCTTGCTGCCGGCGATGTCCAGGTCGGCCTGCTGGACCTCGCCCGGGGCCAGGGCCACATGGATCCATGTCTGCGTGGTGGTGCCGAAAACGGCCAGGGCGGCCAGGATGGCGACCAGGACCAGCACGGACTTGCGCCGCCACCACGGGGTGCGCGGGGCAGCCGGTGTTCCCGCCGGCCGGGAGTGCGGAATCGGGGTGGTGTCGGCGTCGGTCATTTCTGGCTCCCAACGGTTTGGGTCGCGGTTGCTTGCCCCGCGGAGGGGTCGGCGGCTGCCTCATCCAGGTCGCGCAGGGACGCGGCCGCATGGACGGCGCGCAGTGGGGCGGCGGCCTTGTTCACCGTTTCCTGCGCCTCGGTTTCATTCACGGAGTCCGCCACGATCCCGCCGCCGGCCTGCACGTACGCCGTGCCGTCCTTCAGCAGTGCGGAGCGGATGGCGATGGCCATGTCCATGTCGCCGGCAAAGTCCAGGTAGCCCACCACCCCGCCGTAGATGCCGCGGCGATGCGGTTCCAGCTCGTCGAGCAGGCGCAGGGCCCGCGGCTTGGGCGCACCGGAGAGCGTTCCGGCGGGGAACGTGGCGGCCAGGACGTCGTAGGCGCTCTTGTCCTTGCGGAGGGTGCCGACCACGGTGGAGACCAGGTGCATGATGTGGCTGAACCGTTCAACCTCCATGAACTGGGTGACGTCCACGGTGCCGGGCTCGCACACCTTGGACAGGTCATTGCGGGAGAGATCCACGAGCATCAGGTGCTCGGAGCGCTCCTTGGCGTCGGCCAGCAGGTCCCTGGCCATGAACTTGTCGTCCTCGGTGGTCCTGCCGCGCGGCCGGGATCCGGCGATGGGGTGGGTGATGACTTCCTCGCCGGTGACGGTGACCAGCGCCTCCGGGGACGAACCCACGATCGAGTAGGGCGCACCGTTGGCGTCCTCAAAGCTGTACAGGTACATGTACGGGCTGGGGTTGGTGGTGCGCAGCACCCGGTACACGTCCAGGGCGGGGGCCCCGCAGGCCATTTCAAAGCGGCGGGAGATGACCACCTGGAACACCTCGCCGTCAACGATCGCCTCCTTGCCGCGGTCGATGGCCTTGAGGTAGTCGTTGCGGTCCCACCGCTCGTGCACGCTGTCGGCAAAGGAGGCCGCGGGGGTGTCCATGACGGACATGGGCTGCGCGACCGGTGCCTTCAACCGCTCCACCATGGCGCGGACGCGGGCGACGGCGTCATGCCAGGCGGCGTCGACGTTGTCGTCGGTGCCGTTTTGGTTGATGGCGTTGGCGATCAACGCCACCGTGCCCTCCGTGTTGTCGTGGACGGCCATGTCCGCGACCAGGTTCAGGGCCAGTTCCGGCAGCAGCAGGTCATCCACGGGCGGTGCCGGCAACTTTTCCCAGTGCCGCACGGACTCCCACCCCACGAAGCCCACCAGTCCGGAGGTGAACGGCGGCAGCCCGTCGAAGCGTTCGGTGGCCAGGGCCCGCAGCGTCGCGGCGACGGCGTCGACCGGGTTGCCGGCCAGCGGCACGCCCACGGGCGGCTCCCCCTGCCAGAACGCCCCGCCGTCGCGGGTGGTCAGCGTGGCGCTGGAGCGCACGCCGATGAACGAATAGCGCGACCACACGCCGCCGGCGGCGGCCGACTCCATCAAGAATGTGCCCGGCGCGCCGGCGGCCAGGGTGCGGTAGAGGCCGATGGGCGTTTGCGCGTCGACCAGGACCTTGAGCCGGACCGGGATGACGCGCCGGGTGCGGGCAAGCTCCCGGAACTCGTCGAGGCTGGGGCTGATGACACCTAGATCTTGCATGAAATGAGCGTACTTTCCTTCGTGCGGGTGAACCGGGAGGTGATGGGGCAGGCGTCAGTCGCCGCGGCCGCCCACCACGGCGGCAAGGTCTCGGCCGTCAAAGCAGGTGTGCGTGCCGGTGTGGCAGGCGGCGCCCACCTGGTCGACGGCAATCAGGAGGGCGTCCCCGTCACAGTCCAGCGCCACCGACTTGACGAACTGGACGTGGCCGGAGGTGTCGCCCTTGCGCCAATACTCCTGCCGGGACCGGGAAAAGAACGTGACCCGGCCCGTGGTCAGCGTCCGGTGCAGCGCCTCGTCGTCCATCCAGCCGAGCATGAGCACCTCGCGGCTGTCGAATTGCTGGATGACGGCGGCGACCAGGCCGGCGGCGTCCCGCTTCAGGCGGGCGGCAAGGTGCGCGGGCAGCTCGGCGGGGGTGTCCCCGGGCGCGGCGGGGGACTCTGGCTGGGGTTCTGGATCGTGCAACATTAGGGCCAATTCTAGTGCCAGCGGCACCGCCTCCGGGCCAAAACCGGCGGCGGGCCCCGCTATTGGCGAACAAGCCATGAGATTCCGGCGGTTCAAGCTGCAAAGGGGCGCAAATACATGCTAATTTCACAAGTGATGCAATTTGTAGAACCATCCCGTGAAGTCCTTGCCGAGACCCTGCTGGCCGCCGGTCCCGGAGCGGAAACACTGTGTGCAGGATGGCGAACTCAGGAACTGGCCGCACACCTCTACCTGCGCGAACACAGCCCCAAGGTGGGCCTCGGCCTGCTGATCAGGCCCTGGCACAAGGTCTCCGACAAAGCCACCGCCGACCTGGCCGCCACGGCCGGCACCCCGGAGGGATTTGCCCGGCTCGTGGACAAGTTCCGGGCCGGCCCGCCCAAGTTGTCGCCGCTGGCGATCCGGGCCGTGGACCACATCGCCAATCTCACCGAATTCTTTGTTCACACCGAGGACATCCGGCGCGCCACGGACCGCTGGGCACCGCGCGCCCTGGATGCCGACTACTCCGAGGCCCTCTGGGCGGAGCTGGTCAAGCGCGCCGCCATCTTGTACCGCAGCGTCGATCTAGGCGTGGTGTTGGTCAACCCGGCCGGTCCCCGCCATGTGGCCAAGCGCGCGCCCGTCTCGGTGGCCATCATCGGCGAGCCCGGCGAGCTGCTCATGCACGCCAACGGCCGCATCGGCCATTCGCTCGTGTCTTTCGAGGGCCGCCCCGACGCCGTCGCGCTGCTCCAGACGGCTCCCGTGGGACGGTAGCCGGCGGTTGATTCCACCAACATCGGGCTGAGCGCACCAACTTTGAACTGACAGTACCTGCGGGTTGTGCGGGGCTAGTCGTCGCTGGTCAGTATCCGGCGCCGGGCACTGAGCAGCTCGACGTCCGGGCGGTAGGCCACGTGGTTCTCCACGGCGTCCAGCACCTCCACGACGTGGGCACGGTCCGCCGCGACCAGCCCTGCCCCCACGGCCGCGCGCCGGTGCAGCTCCTGATGGTCCACCTCCGCGATGGAGACGTCGAAGCGGCGCCGCACGTCCGCGAGGATGGGGCGCAGCACGGAGCGTTTCTCCTTCAGCGAGTGCACGTCCCCCAGCAGCAGGTCAAACTCAATCCAGCCGATCCACATGCCGGCATTCTCCCACGGCGCGGGTCCTACCTGACCTCGTAGCCGGCGTCGCGGATGGCCGCCTTGACGTCGGCGATGGCGTTGTCGGGACCGAAGTGGAAGATCGACGCGGCAAGGACGGCGTTCGCCCCGGCGGCCACGGCCGGCGGGAAGTGCTCGGGCGCGCCGGCGCCGCCGGAGGCGATGATCGGCACGTGCACGGCGGCGCGGACCAGGCGGATGAGCTCGAGGTCGAATCCTTCCTTGGTGCCGTCGGCGTCGATGGAATTGAGCAGGATCTCCCCCACCCCGCGGTCGGCGGCCTCCCGGGCCCACGCGATCGCGTCGATCCCGGTGCCTTCGCGGCCGCCGTGGGTGGTGACCTCAAAGCCCGACGCCGTGTGCCCGTTCCGGGTGCGGCGCGCGTCGAGGCTAAGCACCAGCACCTGGGAGCCGAAGCGGCGGGTGATCTCGTCGATGACGGCCGGCCGGGCCACGGCCGCGGTGTTGATGGAGGCTTTGTCCGCCCCGCAGCGCAGCAGCCGTTCGACGTCGGCCACCTCGCGGACTCCCCCGCCAACGGTCAGCGGAATGAACACCTGCTCGGCGGTCCGGGAGACCACGTCAAAGGTGGTTTCCCGGTTGCCCGAGGAGGCGGTGACGTCCAGGAACGTGAGTTCGTCGGCACCGGCGCGGTCATAGCGCCGGGCGAGCTCGACCGGATCGCCGGCGTCGCGCAGATCCTCAAACTTCACGCCCTTGACCACGCGCCCGGCGTCAACGTCCAGGCAGGGAATGACTCGAATGGCAACACTCATGGCGGTTTCCCTCAGCTTCCCTAGATCCGGCAGGCGTGGATGCTGCTGACCAGGATGGCGCGCGCGCCCAGCTCGTACAGCTCGTCCATGACGCGGTTGGTGTCCTTGGCGGAGACCATGGACCGCACGGCCACCCAGTCCGAGTCGCGCAGCGGCGAGACCGTCGGGGACTCCAGCCCCGGGGTCAGCGCGGTGGCCTGCTCCATCAGCGCCTTCGGCACGTCGTAGTCTAGGAGCACGTACTGCCGCGCCACCAGGACGCTGTGCAGGCGGCGAATGAGGACCTCCACCCCGGGCGGCGGGGTGACGCCGCGCCGGCCGATGAGCAGGGCCTCGGAATTCAAGATGGGCTCGCCAAAGATTTCCATCCCGGCGGCCTTAAGGGTGCTGCCGGTTTCGACGACGTCGGCAATCGCGTCCGCCACGCCCAGGCGCACGGAGGATTCGACGGCACCGTCGAGCCGGACCACTTTGGCCTTGATGCCCAGCTCGGCCAGGTATTCGCGCAGCAGGCCGTCATAGCTGGTGGCCAGGCGCTTGCCCTCGAGCTCGGCGGCCGTGGTGAAGTGCCCCACGGGACCGGCAAAGCGGAACGTGGAGACGGCGAAGCCCAGCGGCAGCAGTTCCTCGGCATCCACCTGGGCGTCCATCAACAGGTCGCGGCCGGTGATGCCGACGTCCAGGGTGCCGGCACCGACATAGACGGCGATGTCGCGGGGGCGCAGAAAGAAGAACTCGACATTGTTCTCGGGGTCCACCATGACCAGTTCGCGGGAGTCGCGGCGTTGGCGGTAGCCGGCCTCGGACAGCATGGCGGAGGCGGCTTCGGACAGGGATCCCTTGTTGGGGACGGCAACTCTTAGCATGGGAAAACTTTCAGATCGACTCAGGCGTTTGGTGGTGCGGGCGGTTGGTGCCGGCACCGTTTTAGGGCAATTGCGGCCACGACACGTGGCTACAGATGCTTGTAAACGTCCTGAAGGGTCAACCCCTTCGCGATCATCATGACCTGCAGGTGGTACAAGAGCTGGGAGATCTCCTCGGCGGCGGCCTCATCCGATTCATATTCGGCGGCCATCCACACCTCGGCGGCTTCCTCAACCACTTTCTTGCCGATGCCGTGAATGCCGGATTCGAGTTCGGTGACGGTTCGGGAGCCGGCGGGCCGGGCTGCGGCTTTCTCACTTAGCTCATCAAAAAGGGATTCGAATGTCTTCACAGTCTCCAGCCTACTTGCTCCGGCACCCGACCACGGATTTTGAGACGCGCGGTGACCGGCATTTGACCTTGTTTCCCAGTGTTTGCCGTCACACAGGTAGTCCCTCCCGCCGAGGTAGCCGGTCCGCACCGAAACCCGTCCACATGTGGGCGAGTCTCGAGGCGGACCGGCTACCTCGGCGAAACGGTGTTCAGCTTTGCGAAGCGAGGAGCATGGCCGTGGCAAGGGCCGCCGTCGCCGCTTCATGCCCCTTGTCCTCGATCGAGCCCGGCAGCCCGGCCCGGTCCAGGCCCTGCTGTTCGGTGTCACAGGTGAGCACGCCGAAGCCCACGGGGACGCCGGTGCGCACGGTCACCTCCGTCAGGCCCATGGTGGCGGCCTGGCAGACGTAGTCAAAGTGCGGTGTGCCGCCGCGGATCACCACGCCGAGTGCGACGACGGCGTCGTAGCGCGGTGCCAGCCGCGCCGCCGCGACGGGCAGCTCAAAGCAGCCCGGGACCCGGATGACGGTGGGGTTCTCGATCCCGGCGTCGGCGGCGCCGCGCAGGGCCCCGGCCAGCAGGCCGTCCATGATTTCCGTGTGCCAGCTGGCCGCGACGATGGCCAGCCTCAGCCCGGCGGCCTGCGCCAATTGGTCAGGGGAAAAGCCGATCGTGGGTGCTCCGTGGCCGCTCATGGGGTGGGTCCTTCCGTGGGGGTGCCGGTGTCGGCGGGGGTGGAATTGCTGCCGGGCGTGTGGGGGCGCACCTTCAGCGTGTGGTGCATGCGGTCGCGCTTGGTTTCCAGGTAGCGCCGGTTTTCGGCGCGGGCCGGTATCTCGGTGGGAACGGTCCGGGAGACGGTGATCCCGTGCCGGGAGAGGTCTTCTGATTTAAGCGGGTTGTTGCTCAGCAGCCGGATGCGGGTCAGGCCCAGCGAGTGCAGGATTCCGGCCGCGGCGGCGTAGTCCCGGCTGTCGACGGGCAGGCCCAGCTGTTCGTTGGCCTCGACCGTGTCGGCGCCGGCCTCCTGCAGGCTGTAGGCCCGCATCTTGTTCGCCAGCCCGATCCCGCGGCCCTCGTGGCCGCGCAGGTAGATCAAGGTTCCGCCCTGGCGTTGAATCAGCTCCAGCGCATACTCCAGCTGCTCCCCGCAGTCGCAGCGGTAGGACCCGAAGACATCGCCGGTCAGGCACTCCGAGTGCAGGCGGACCAGCGGATCCCCGCCCTGCCCGTTCAGGGCGCCGGGCGTCGGGGCGGAGACGCTGATGTGCTCGGCGCCCGTGGCCGCGTCAACCCAGGCCTGGGCCGCGAACACGCCGTACTGCGTGGGCAGTTGCACGACCGGGCCGCCGGCAACACCGAAGTCTTCCCCAGCTGTTGAGCCGAGCGTGATCGACGGCTCACTCATGCCGGCCTCCCACGCTCAGGCGGGCGGACGATCTGGGGGCAAGCGAGCCCTCCCGCGGCCCCGGGCGGTCCAGGTAGGCGACCAGGTCGGCGATGGAAATCAACACCAGGCCGTGGGCGTCGGCAAAGTCGCGAAGCCCGGCGAGCCGGACCATTTGGCCGGCGTCATCCACCACTTCGGCGATGATGGCGACGGGTTCGCAGCCGGCCAGCTTGCACAGTTCCACCGAGGCCTCGGTGTGCCCGGGCCGCTGCCGCACTCCCCCGGGGACGGCGCGCAGCGGGAACATGTGGCCGGGCCGGGTGATGGCGGCCGGCGTGGCGGCGGGGTCGGCCAGGACGGTGGCGGTCAGCGACCGGTCCGTGGCGCTGATGCCGGTGGACACGCCGTCGGCCGCATCACAGCTGACCGTGTACGCGGTGCCCTTCGCGTCCTGGTTGTGGGCCACCATGGGCGGCAGGTCCAGGGCGTCGGCGCGGTCGTGGTCCATGGGAACGCAGATGACCCCGGAGCTGTGCCGGATGGTGAAGCCCATCAGGGCCGGGGTGCTGTGCTGGGCGGCAAAGATGATGTCGCCCTCGTTTTCCCGGTGCTCGTCATCGACGACCAGCACGGCCGCGCCTTGGGCCATGGCCGCTATGGCCGTCTCGACGGGATCGAGCAGCGTCACCGGATCGCTAAGGGAACTCATGACCGGACTCCTTCCGTGGCCTCGGCGGCGGCCGGGACCGCAAATTGCAGCAACCGTTCGGCATATTTGGCGAGCACGTCCACTTCGAGGTTGACCTGGCCGCCCGGGACCTTCTCGCCCAAGCCCGTGTGGGCGAGGGTGACGGGGATGAGCCCCACCTCAAACCATTGCTGGTTCGCGTCCGGGGCGCTGACGGCCGTGACGGTCAGGGAGACGCCGTCGACGGCGATGGACCCCTTCTCGGCGATGTAGCGGGCCAGCCGCAGCGGCACGGCGAAGCGCAGCCGCTCCCAATTGCCCTGGTTTTCGCGTTCGAGCAGCTCGCCGACGCCGTCCACGTGGCCCTGGACGACGTGGCCGTCGAGGCGCCCGCCGGCCGGGACGCAGCGTTCGAGGTTGACCGCGGCGCCGGGCTGCAGCGCGCCGGTGGTGGTGCGTTGGAGGGTCTCGCCCATGACGTCGACCTCCACCGTGGTGCCGTCGATGCGCACGGCGGTCAGGCATACCCCGTTGACGGCGAGCGAGCCGCCCAGACCAAGCCCGTCGACCGTGTTGGCGGAGGTGGCGGTGTTGAGCACCAGCGTGGCGCTGTCGGAGTCCGGATGGTTGTCCAGGCGCACCACGGTTCCGCGGCCTTCGATGATTCCCGTAAACATCTCTTAGTGTCCTTCTGTGGTTGATGCGTGTGGTGCCGGCACCCGGGCCGGCATGAGGGTGAGCTTGAGGTCCGGACCCAGCCGCTCCACGGGCCCGGTGGTGGTGCCGTCCCATTCCCACTGCTGGGCCTGGGCCAGGGTGCCGATGCCCAGGTCGTTGAGCGCCGGAATGCCCGAACCCAGCAGCGTGGGGGCGAGGTAGACCACCAGTTCGTCCACCAGCCCGGCGGCCAGGAACGCGGCGCTGATCCGGGAGCCGCCCTCAATCATGAGGTGGCCCACGCCGCGTTCGTGCAATTCTTGGACGACGACGTTGGGGTCGTGGGTGTGCAGCTGCAAGAACCCCGGACCGCCCTGGTGGCGCACCGCGGCGTCCGCCGCCACGTCCCGCAGCCCCATGACGACGCGCAGCGGTTGGTGGGGCGCCTCGCTGCCGTCGGCGGCACGGGCCGTCAGCCGCGGGTTGTCGGCCACGATGGTTCCGGTGCCCACGATGATCGCGTCAACCCGTGCCCGCAGCGTGTGCGAGTCCTGGCGCGATTGCGGGGAGGTGATCCATTGGCTGGTGCCGTCGACGGCGGCGATCCGGCTGTCCACGGTTTGGGCCAGCCGGGCCGTCACAAAGGGACGGCCCGCCCGGACCGCCACGAACCATTGCCGGTTGAGGTCCGAGGCCTCCCGCGCCATGAGTCCGGAACGGACGGCGATGCCCTCCCGGCGCAGCCGGTCCGCTCCCCCGGCGGCATGGCCGTGCGGGTCATCGACGGCGTAGACCACGTTGCCGATGCCGGCGTCGATGATGGCCTGCGAACACGGCGCGGTGCGGCCCTGATGGTTGCACGGCTCCAGGGTGACGATGATGGTGGCAGCGGACAAGTCCCGCTTGACGCCCGTGCCCAGCAGTGTGGTGATGGCGTCGGCCTCAGCGTGGGCCGTGCCGGCCCCGCGGTGCCGGCCGATGGCCAACACGGTGCCGTCGGCGTCCAGGATGACGGCGCCGACCAGGGGGTTGGCTCCGCGCACGCCCTGGCGGGCCGCGGCCAGGGCCGTTTCCATGCCCAGCTGTTCCGCCTCACTGAAGGTTTCCGCTGCCGCCGGGCCGGCTTCAAAGCCGTCCCAGCCCGCAGATTCAGGACGCGATGCCGCCCTGTCGTCGGGACGGGCGCTCATGGGCGTGCCTCCGCTCGATGCCCGGATCGGTCCGGCACCGGGGTTGCCGGGCCGTCCGTCACCGTGGCACGGGCGCGGATCCGCCACCAGACAAAGAAGCCGAACAGCGTGAACGCCCCGTAGAAGATGTACATGAACGCCGACGCATAGTAGCCGGCACCCAAGAGCAGCGGCACCCCGACGAGGTCGACGGCCACCCAGATCAGCCAGAACTCGACCCAGCCCTTGGCCATGCCGTAGGTGGCCAGCAGCGAGCCCATGAAGATCCAGGCGTCGGCCCAGACGGGTTCGTACGAACCCAGGGCCCGGAAGAGGGGGGTCAGTGCGGCGGTGCCGGCCACCATGGCGAGCAGCAGCAGCCACCTTGCCTTGGCCCCGGCCCAGCGCGGCTGGACGGCGGCGCCCGCGGAGGCGCCGGCGTCGTCCGCCCCCAGGGCACCGGTGCGTCCCTGGTGCCAGCGGTGCCAGCCGTAGAAGGAGACGGCGATGAACATGATTTGGCGCCCGGCCTGGCCCAGCAGGTTGGCGTAGACGGGCGAGCCGAAGACGGAGCCCATGAAGACGGTGAAGAGCAGCGCGTTGCCGAGGATGCCGACCGGCCAGGCCCAGATTTTACGGCGCATGCCGCCGAGGGCGCTGGCGAGCCCAAAAAGATTGCCCAAGACTTCACGCCAGAGGAGGAATCCGCCGCCGGCGAATTCGAGCTTGGCATCAAAGAGCCATCGCAGGAAGTCCATCGTTACCTCTACCCTTTCGAACCGCGATGGCTCCGGGGGGTAACGTTCAGTGCGGGCGTCCGTGGGGTGCCGGCAGGCGATAACCGTCTGCGGCGCCCCGGCCGGACGGCCAGGACTGTTCGTGCTTCTCCCATCCAGACTTTAACTGTCGGTACTGGAATTTCACCAGATCAACCGTTCGCCTCCCTAGCTGTTTCCAGCCGGCAGGCGCACGGGTCGCGGACTATAACCGCCGGTTCGGAATTACACCGACCCCGGAGCACGTTGATATTTCTTGTGAAACCCACCATGGCGGGCTCCACTTTCATTATGACACTTCTGGCGGCGCACCGTTATTCGGGCTCAATTGTTACCAACAGTTACCAACGGTTGCCAACAGGCGCCGGGCAACCGGTCACCGGAAGGCGAGCTGTCCCTTGGCCCGCAGGGAGTCAATGGCCTCCGCCGGGGACGGCCTGCCGTAGACGGCGGAACCGGCCACAAACACGTTGGCGCCGGCCTCCGCGGCACGGGTGATGGTCTCCTCGGTGATGCCGCCGTCGACCTGGATGGCGACGTCGATGCCGGAACCGTCGATGGCCGCCCGGGCGCGGCGGATCTTGGGCAGCATCACATCAAGGAAGGACTGGCCGCCAAATCCGGGCTCCACCGTCATGATCAGCAGCATGTCCAGCTCACTGAGCAGGTCCAGGTAGGGCTCCACCGCGGTGGCCGGCCGCAACGCCATGCCGGCCTTGGCCCCGCGGGCCCGCAGCTCCCTGGCAAGCTTGATCGGTGCCGCGGATGCTTCAACATGGAAGGTCACCGATGCCAGCCCCGCGTCGGCATACAGCGGCGCCCAGCGGTCGACGTCGGCGATCATCAGGTGGGCGTCCAGCGGCACGGCACTGACCTTTTGCAGCCGTTCCACCACGGGCAGCCCGATGGTCAGGTTCGGCACAAAGTGGTTGTCCATGACGTCCACGTGCACGGCGTCGGCGTTGCCGATGCGCGCCAGCTCGGCCTCCAGGTTGACGAAATCGGCGGAGAGGATGCTGGGGTTGATGCAGCACTTCAGCGGGGGGCGGGTCATGGGGAGGCCTTTCGAGTCGTGGGGGTCGGCGCTTGCGGTCAGCGCTGGGTGGTCAGCGCTTGCGGATGAGCGCCAGGAACATGGCGTCGGTGTGGTGCACGTGCGGCCACAGCTGGGCCGTCATCCGGTGCGTGGGCACCGGGGAGGCCGTATTCCCGGCGCCCAGCCCGCCGGTGAGGCTGACGGCGTCGAGGGCGGCACCGGCGTCGAGCAGTTCCAGGTCGTCGCGCTTGCGCAGGACGTCCTCGACGACGGCAAGGGTCTCTGCCGGGTGCGGGGAACAGGTCACGTAGGCCACGACGCCGCCGGACTTGACGGCCGCCAGGGCGGAGTTGAGCAGTTCGCGCTGCAGCGGCCCCAGCGCGGTGACATCGGAGAGCTGGCGGCGCCACCGCGACTCCGGGCGGCGGCGCAGGGCGCCCAGGCCGGTACAGGGGGCGTCGACCAGGATCCGGTCGAAGGATGCGGGGACGTCCGTGCCGACGTCTCGGCCGTCGCCGGTGCGGACCTGCCACGTGTCCTCGGGAACCACGGCCATGGCCTGGGCCACCAGCTTGGCACGATGCGGGGTGGGCTCGTTGGCCAGGATCCAGGCGCCCTTCTCCGCGGCGAGGGCGGCCAGCAGCGCGGCCTTGCCGCCGGGGCCGGCACACAGGTCAAGCCAGCGTTCCTCGCCCCCGGCCAGTTCGGAGGTGATCTCGGCGGCCGCCAGCGCCCGGGCAACGAGTTGGGACCCGACGTCCTGGACGCGAACGGTACCCGCCCGGACCCCGGCCAGCCGGCCCGGATCGCCGCCGGAGGAGAGCGCGGAATCAACCGCGAGCTCCCCGGCCGTGAAACCGGCGTCGAACGCCTCCGCCAGATCGCCCAGGCCCGGCAGCGCCACGAGATTCACGACCGGGGCGGCATTGTCCGCCTCCAGCAACGCGGTGATCTCGGCGGCGTCGCGGCCGTGTGCGACGAGGGACTGGCGCAGGGCGCGGACGATCCATTCCGGGTGGGCGTGCTCCAGGGAGGCGACGGTGACGTCGTCGGTGAGCCCGTCCGTCAGCTCGGCCAGCCAGCCGGGCAGCTCGCGGACCGAAACCTTGCGCAGGACCGCGTTGATGAGGGCGGACGGGCCGGCCCCGATGACGGCCCGGGCCAGGCCCACCGTCTGGTCGAGGGCGGCATGGGCGGGGACGCGCATGCCAAGGAGCTGGTGAACTCCGATGCGCAGGGCGTCCAGGATGGCGGGGTCCAGCTCGCCCAGCGGCCGGTCCACGCAGCGGGCCAGGATGGCGTCGTAGGTGCCCTGGGCCCGCAACGCGCCGTAGGCCAGTTCCGTGGCGAAGCCGGCGTCGCGGCGATCCAGGTGGTGGTGGCGGATGCGTGCGGGCAGCACCAGGTTGGCGTACGCATCCTCCCCGGAGACGGCCCGGAGCACCTCAAAGGCCACCAGGCGGGCGGGATCGGCGGCACGGGTCCGCTGGCCCGGGGCGGCCGCGGTATGTGAGCGGGCGGCGCTTCGATTCCTTTCCCGCCCGGCCGCGTCACGGCGCCGGACCCCGCCGGGATGCCCGGCGTTCCCGGACGTGCCGGGGCCTGATTTGCCGGAGCCTAAATTGCCGGGGCCGGAATTGCCGCCCGAACGCCCGCCTTGCTCGCTGGTCATTCAAACACCGCATCTTCCTTGTTCGCCAGGCCTCGGGCCCAGTCGCTTGCCTTCATGATCTTCTTGCCGGCCGGTTGCACCTGGTCCAGCTCCACCGCGTGGGACCCGGTGCCCGCCAGGACGACCCGGGCATCGAGACGGATCCGGCCGGGGGCGAGGTCGCCGACGTCGGGGCGCAGCCGGACCGGTCCCAGCTTGACGCGCTGGCCGGCCAGCATGGTCCAGGCGCCCGGCTCGGTGGTGACGCCGCGGATGCGCCGATTGACGGCCAACGCCGGTTCCTGCCACCGCACCCGGCCGTCCTCGAGCGTGAGTTTGGGGGCCAGCGAGACGACGCCATGCTGTTCGACGCCGGTCACGGCCCCCGCCGCCAGCCCGCCGAGGGTTTGGGCGAGCAGGACGGCACCGCTGTGCGACAACCGTTCCAGGAGGTCGGCGCTGGTGTCGGTGGGACGGACGGCCTCGGTCATGCTGCCATAGATGGGGCCCGTGTCCAGCCCCTTCTCCAGCATGAACGTGGAGGCGCCGGTGACTTCATCGCCATTGATCACGGCATATTGCACGGGGGCGGCGCCGCGCCAGGCCGGCAGCAGCGAAAAGTGCAGGTTGATCCAGCCATGCGTCGGGATGGCCAGCGCGGATTCCGGAATCAGGGCACCGTACGCCACGATCGCGGCCACGTCGGGGGCCGCCTCGGCAATGGCCAAGGCGGCGGCGTCGTCAATGCGGCCGGCCTTGATGACCGGCAGGCCCAGGTCCTGGGCCCGGGCGGCCACCGGCGACGGCGTCAGGACCCGTTTGCGGCCAAGCGGCGCGTCGGGACGGGTCAGGACGGTCACGACGTCGTGACCGGCCGCCAGCAGGGCCTCGAGGGAGGGCAGGGCGACGGCGGGCGTGCCGGCAAAAAGGACCCTCATCGCCCGATGCCCGCACCAAAGGCCGAACCGACGGTGCGGGCCCGTTTGGAGAGGGTCTGGGCGGTCACGTTGTGATAGTTGGCGGTGCGAATGGCCCGCAGGGCGTTCTTGCGGTCCTCGCCGTCGAGCCGGTCCACGTACAGCTTCCCGTCCAGGTGGTCGGTCTCGTGCTGGAAGCACTTGGCGAGCTGGCCGGTTGCCTCCAGGTCCACCGCTTCCCCGTTGCGGTCGACGCCGGTCAGGCGGACCCAGCGGTGGCGGCGGACGGGGTAACCCAGGCCGGGGACGGAGAGGCAGCCCTCGGGCTGGTCGGGCGCGAAGTCGTCGCTTGCCACGATCACCGGGTTGATGACATGGCCCTCACGGCCGTCGACGGCGTAGGTGAAGATGCGCTTGTTGACCCCGACCTGTGGGGCGGCCAGGCCCGCTCCCCCGACGTCGACCATGGTTTCCATCATGTCCACGATGAGCTTGGCCAGCTCCGGGCCAAAGTCGGTGACCTCCTCGGCGACTGTTCGAAGGACGGGGTCACCAATGATGCGAATGCTGAGGATGGCCATGGGTGGGCACCTTGTCTTTGATGTTGTTGCCGACGTTGCCGGCCGCCGGACTGCTATTCCCCTAGTCTAGTTGGCGATTCCCGGGGTGCCGGCGGGGCGATGGGCAGCAATGGCTGGCCGGCTTCGGCCGCCTCACGCGATGTCTGCCAGACGCGGCGCAGGGAACAAAACTTGAACCAGTTGGCCTTCAGCACGGCCGGGTTGGCGCGAAGGGTCCGCACCTCGGTCTCACCGATGGCGACGCCCAGAAGCACGGGGTCCTGGCCGTATTTCCACGCTTCCCACGTGCCGGCGGCCTCGTCGACAATCGATTCCTCGGCCTTCATGCCGGCCACCAATTGCATGACCACCTTGGCGTCGAGGTTCTTGACCTGGCCATTGCGGTCCGTCCCCTTGGTCTTGAAGTCGATGACGCACAGCTTCCCGCCGATCGTGGCAACCAGGTCCAGGGTGCCGGCATACCCCAGGGTCTCGTTCCAGACGGTGATCTCCGGCGCCAGCGGCTTGACCTGGTATTCCTTCCACCAGGCATCGAAGCGGACCGCAAAATTCTCTTCGCCCTTTTCCGCCAGGGCCGCCCGGGCCTCCAGCAGGTGATCGGGCCGGCCAAGGGCGTGGAGGGAGACTTGTTCACAGTAGTAGTGGACGCGGTCACCGCGGGCCGCCGCGGCGTCGCGGTATTGCCCGGCGGCGTTGGAGCTGTCCCGCACCACGGTGCGCAGCTGGCCGGGGTTGCCGACGGCCGCGCCGAGGTCGGGGTGCGCGGCCACGGCGGTGGCGGCCATGTAGCCGATCCAGCCGTCCAGGGACGTCGATTGCTGCGCGATCACCGTGGTGATCGAGGGAACCCGCGGCGGATCGGTAAGTGACCGCGCGTACATGCGCCCGAGTTCTGTGCTGTGTGCCAATGCTGGTGCCGTCATAAGTCCACTATTTCATTAGCCGCCGACACTTCGCAGCCGGGGCCCCGGACGGTGTGGATAAGTGGGCCGCGGCCGGGTGCGTGCGTCCCCGGGAATACAAAAAGCCCCCGCGACGGCGCGTTTCCGCGGCTCGGGAGGACTTCTTGCGAACGTGGGCGATACTGGGTTCGAACCAGTGACCTCTTCGGTGTGAACGAAGCGCGCTACCACTGCGCCAATCGCCCAAAGCCGGCGTCCCATGTCCCAGTCCGGAACTAGCCGCCGTCTTTGTTGCGTTCAACAGACTAGCCCAAACTTGCCGTTCGTCATAATCCACCCGACCGGACCTTCGATGTGACACACGCCGCACCGCACATTCCGGTGAAACGCCCTAGGGCGCGGCCAATTCCAGGCCCTAGTCACACGCTTGTAATTCGAATGCGGATGCAAAATCCGCACCCTTAGCTTCGATCCGGCCGGCCTCCCGCGGCGACACCCCGCCGGGACCAACCGCGATTTGGTGTTTGAGAAAACCCTCGGGTACAGTTTTCAACGCAGCAACACGGTCCGCCGGGGACACACCGGCGGAACATGTTACTTTTGCGGATGTGGCTCAGTGGTAGAGCATCACCTTGCCAAGGTGAGGGTCGCGAGTTCGAATCTCGTCATCCGCTCGCAGGACACCGTAAGTACTTACGGTGGGGTGGCCGAGAGGCGAGGCAACGGCCTGCAAAGCCGTGTACACGGGTTCGAATCCCGTTCCCACCTCCACAACGGCAACACTCCGGGAGTGTTTCCGGGCATGAGAGTTTGACGAATGCTTGGGCGATTGGCGCAGCGGTAGCGCGCTTCCCTGACACGGAAGAGGTCACTGGTTCGATCCCAGTATCGCCCACCAAGGAACTCGCAAGAGTTCGTTGATCTGATGAAAATCAGGTAAAGTAATACAGCAGCAACCTGCGGATGTGGCTCAGTGGTAGAGCATCACCTTGCCAAGGTGAGGGTCGCGAGTTCGAATCTCGTCATCCGCTCGCAGTTAGCATGGAACTGCCGGGATCCCAGGATTCCGGCAGTTTTGTATGGATCCACTTGTATGGATTCACTTGTATGGATTCTGCAATGAGCTTGGGCGATTGGCGCAGCGGTAGCGCGCTTCCCTGACACGGAAGAGGTCACTGGTTCGATCCCAGTATCGCCCACCACCAAAACGCACGACGGCGACGCAAACCTTGCGTCGCCGTCGTGCGTTTAAGCCTATTGCCCATAAGCGGCGTGCGTTGAAGCCGTGCCGGCACCCAGCTAATGCACCAGCTTCAGCCCGACGATGCATGAAATCAGGCCGAGCAGCAGCAGGATCTTCAGCACCGAGACGGCCTCGGCTCCCGTGGCCATGGCGTAGCCGACCGTGAGGGTCGCGCCGATGCCGACCCACACCGCGTAGGACGTGCCGACGGGCAGCGTGCGCATGGCCCACGCCAGGCCGGCCATGCTCAGGATGAGGGCCGCCGCGAACACAATGGTGGGGCCGAGCCGGCTCAGGCCTTCGCTCTTGCCCAACGCGGTGGCCCAGACGGCCTCCAACAGGCCCGAGACAACCAAGACAAACCACGACACAACGATCACTCCAAGGCGCCGTCTTGTCGCTGGCCGGGTACGGCGCACCTCGTCCGGGTGCCTGCTGGCTGCCCCCAATTTTGGCACATCCCGGCCCCGGCACGCCAACCCGCCGTTGACCTGGCAGCACCCGCGGGTGACCGGGCCCGGCACGCCAGTCCGCCGTTGGCCTGGCAGCACCCGTGGGTGCGTCCACGCCACAAAAGACAGTCCCGACCGGGCAATCCACACCGTGCGAACTCCCACGTAGTTTTCATTGACAAGCCAGTGTCTGTCACTAGGCTGAAGGGAGTTGGGGCGCCAATGGCCCCTTGAGGGAAGGGAGGTGCCCATTGTCTATTTTTGACGACATCAAGGGCAAGGCCGAGGAACTGATCGGTGAGCACCGGGACCAGGTCAAGGACGGCATCGAGAAGGCTGGCGACTTTGTCGACAGCAAGACCGGTGACAAGTTCACGGACCGGATTGACGGCGTCCAGAAGGCTGCTTCAGACTTTGTGGACGGCACCGGCCGGTAGGTCTGCTTTTCGCCCCTGAAAAGGCGTCAAAGAGGGCGTCGGTCCCGTCGAGAGACGGTACCGACGCCTTCCGCCCTTAACGGGCGCCGGCGGGGACGTGCCACCCGGTGATTCCAAGCGGACGAGCTAGACGATATGAGGTGGGGGTGGTTTGGGTTTGCTGCCCGTCCGGGGAGGCCATTGTCGCCGGGCGGTCCCGTGGCGCCGGCTTGATCATGGCGGGTGTCCGTCGTGTTGGAGGCGGCCCCGCGGGGCCTATGGC
>NZ_JBFREA010000030.1:0-29813 GCF_052114065.1 Specibacter sp. RAF43
AGATGCGACTTGGTGGGAACCGTGCGGTACAGCGTCGCCCGGGAAATATCGAGCTTTTCGGCCACCGCGTCAATGGAGACGCCCTCATAGCCGTTCTCCGCAAACACCGCCGCGGCGGCCTCCGCAACGGCATTAAAGTCAATCTCCAGGCGTGGCCGTCCCACAGCATTCTTCTCCCGCTTGGACGGGGCAGAATCAACCGTCATGACACCTCACCCTCTCCTCGACGCAGCCGCCGCACACCAGCACCCTCGCACGCCAACGCGCGCCATGTTGACCGATACGAAAACCGTCCCACAGGCCGTGTTCTTCTCTTCACGCGAGCGAGGAGAGGCGTCAACCCAGCGGGGTCTGTCCATCATCTCAAATCAGTAGGCCGGGTGCTCCGTATCTGGGGCCATCCCGGACAACGGTACTCCACCTTCTTGCCGTTCGTACCGCTGGTGCGGCTGCCCGGTATGAGTTACTTTAGTTATGATCCGTCTGATATCACAATTCGGTTGCCCCTCCCGGGCAACGCACGCCGCCCGGGACAGGCCGGACAACCGATCCTGACACAAGAGAGCAAAGATGAGCCAACTGATGCCGGAGACMAAGTCATCCATAGCCCCTGACACAGATTCCGCAGCGATTGTCCGCGAGTTCTACAGCGCCCTGAGCGCCGGAGATGCGGCGAGGCTGCGGGCGATCGTGGAAGAGAACTTTGCCGCTGACGCCACGCTGACGTGGCCCGGTTCCCTGCCTCACGGCGGCGCCCTGGTCGGTGCCTCCCGGATCGCCCGCGTACTCTCCAGAGCGGTGGACCCAGAGGCCAAGGGCGGGCCGACGAACATGCATCTTCTCGGGACGATTGGCAACGGCAGCAGGATTGTCGCAGAGGTGGCCTTCGAGCTTGCCCCGGCAGGTCAATCCACATCCATTCCCACCACGGCGCTGGAGCTGTGGACCCTGGCCAAAGGCAAAGTTGCCTCTATTGACGCCTACTACTGGGACACTCATCTCTTCGCTGCCTCTGCCGGTGCCTAAAGTACGGCCCCTTCGTGGGCGAAGGTCTTAGCGTCGTAACTTCAGCACATTTCTCACCCGCGCCGGCGAGCGAAGATCATCGTCTGGGTCCCAGGAAACCCTTCCGGTCCTGACAAGGTACTCCAGATGGGACAGGGTTTCCGAAAGTGCCGCCCGCAGGTTCACGCCATTGAGGGCAGTCCAGCCACGCGACCATGTGAGACGCTCCGCAACCTGCCACGCCGTCAATCCCGGAGTGGCCGAGGCGATGTCCAAAATTTCTTGCGATCGTTCCTGGTGGTGGAGTTTGAGGTCCCGTGAACGTTCGGCAAGGCCCCGAAACCGATACTCGTGGGCCGGGCACACTTCGAAGGCGTCCCATTCGATCATCAAGTCGAGCGACTGGTAGTACTCTTCAAGAGCGTTTCGCTCCTCTCCTGTGGAGTTGATTCCAATGTTCGGAGTGATCCGGGGAAGCACGTGGTCCCCCGTGAAGATGACTTCACTATCCAGATCAACTATGCAAAGATGTCCGGCAGTGTGTCCTGGTGTGGCAATCACTCGGATATTCCGACCCGGCAGGGGCAGAGCGTCCCCATGCTGGAGGAATACAGTCGGGCGCGCGAGCCCCCTGTAGTACTCAATCTCCGCGGGCGTGAGTATCAGGGACTCGGCCTCTTCTCCGGCCACGCCGCAGCGGATAAGCCAGTCCCGATCCCGTGCCATTGCCTCGCCCGAATTGAGTCGGGAGTCGAGGAAATGAACCTCTCGCTCATGCATCCCAATCCAAGCCCCCGTCTCCTGGGCCAGTCGTCCGACCATGCCGAGGTGATCAGGATGGTAGTGAGTCGAAACTATCCCGACAATCGACTTCATGCTCAAGCCCGCCAGGGCCAGTCCCGCGGTGAGATCGTCCCAGCCATCATCACTTTCCCACCCAGGGTCAACGATGAGGCACTCGCCTGACTCATTGGAGAGGATGTAACAAAACGTATGACGAACCGGATTCTCACGGAAATCAATGGCCACGGACCACACGAACGCCGAGACCTGCTCGACGGGCGGTGACACCTTATCGATCCACGCCTGTTTCTGGATAGCACCTGTTATCTCGATCGCCACGCTCATCCCTCCTCCAAGCCGCGCCTGATGCGACGGACTCGTAGATGTCAACGATAGCGTGGCGCACTCCTTTTTGATACCATCAATCTCACATCAAATTCTACCCCGCGAGTAGTCCGCCCGTGTTGGAACGCATTGGGCGCCTCGCCCCGAAGAGTGATCGAGGAACCAGCATGAGTTCGAACGGATCCGAGCGTTTCGCAGGCAAGACCATCATCGTCACCGGGGCGGGGTCGGGGATCGGGAAAGCAACCACTATCCGCCTCATCAACGAAGGCGCCCGTGTGATTGCCAGTGACAGCTCGCGGGAACGCATGGACGGCCTCGCCTCCGAATTTGGCGGGGCGGAGTTAACAGCAGTCGTGGGAGATATCATGCGGCAGGAGACAATCGGGGAAATCATCGCCTCAGCCAACGGGGTGGTCGATGGTCTCGCCAATGTCGCCGGCGTCATGGACCACCGGGAGCCCATACATGAGCTCAAGGACGAGGTCTGGGATCGAGTCATGGGCGTCAATGTGACGGCGGTCGTACGCCTAATGCGGGCCACGCTACCCCTGATGCTCGATGCGGGAAAAGGCTCCATCGTCAATGTCTCATCAGCCGCCGGCACGCGTGGCTCCATGGCCGGAGCAGCCTACACGGCCTCGAAACACGCCTTGAACGGCCTCACAAAGAGCTCAGCCTTCATGTACCACCACAAGGGAATCCGGGTCAATGCCGTAGCCCCGGGGGCGACGATCACCAACATCGAGGCACCGATGGACTCGGCGTACGCCACTGAACTCTTCGAGTTGCCGAGGCTTCCGCTGGTGCCAGCGTCGGCCGAGGACCTTGCAGCTCCGATCACATGGCTGCTTAGCGATGACTCCCGGAACGTCACGGGAATCGTGCTCCCTTCAGACGGCGGCCGAACCGCCTTCTAGTCCGATGAACCGGCGCCATGAAAGGCGAGTACGACTGTGGACATCGGCACGATGACGCAGGCACCGCTGAAGATTCACCAGCCAGCCAGTGGGGATCACGGGGTAGGCAATCCGCGCCGGCCGCGGGAAACGGTGGGACCGGCAGGGCTACAGCGCGGGAACATCCACGTCAATCCCCCGAAAATCCTTGACCGCCCGAGGCAGCAGAGTCGCCCGAGCAGAGGCAACAACTCCGTTGGCTCCCGTCAAGTCGGCTTCGATGAACGCCAGGGTCCGGCTATAACGGGTTACTCGTGATTTGAAGACCAACGGCAGCATGGCGGGTCGTCGATACTCAATATTGAGCGTCGTCGTCACCGCTACCCACCACGGCGGCAGCAGGGTCAGCAGCGCCAAGGCACAGGCCTGGTCGGAGGCCGCAGCAATGACGCCGCCGTTAACCGCCCCATTCGGGTTCAGGAGTGAGTCATTACCTAGCTCGAGTTCGACATATCCCGGTTCGGAGTGTCGGACGCGCAGCCCCACCACCTCGCTGCTCGGGAGCCTCTCCGCCCACTCAGCCCACGCTTCGGGGCTCTCGGAGTAGGCCACCGTAAGGATGTGGTTCACGTCAACGCTCACAACGAGCCGCTCTGTCCGGTTCGGGGCCAAGCGCCAAGCGCCAAGCCCAACTGAAATGTCACGTTGAAAAGCACCTTCGCCTTGATTTGGAAGTAAACGTTCTCACACTATCATGTGAACATCGGCAGTAACGGGGGCAGGCACCCCAACTAAATGAGAGGTATGTATTCATGTCCACCGAAGAAACTCGAGAAATTGTTCTGACTTTCACAGCCGCACGCGCCGAGAATGACTCGAAGGCTATCCGCGCGCTACTTCATGATGATGTCCAATGGCACCCACCCGTCAGCATTCGCAACCGCCCCCATGTGGGAGCCGACCGGGTCACCCGGGCCCTTACGGGAGGCTCGACAAGTTCGATCCTGGAGGTGGCGAGCATTCAAAGGCAGACACATCAGATGATCGTCGAAGGTGATGCGGCAGTAGTGCGGCAGGTGATGACTGCCCAGCTCCTCGCCGGCGGGGAGTACCGCAATGACTATTGCTGGATCTATGAGTGTTCCAACGGCCAAATCACCAAGTTAATCGAATACGGTGACACTCTCGTCACCGCACGCGCCGGCTTTATCCCGCTGGAGACGCCGACACCCGAGTGAGAGGGTGGTTTCCCCTATTGCTCAGGCAGAACTAGTCGACTAGTCTAACTGAATGAGAATTCCGATTTCTAGATCTGCGATCCCGGACTGGTTTGACGCCGATGACTCTCGGCTGCTGGGCGCCACCTGCCTGACCTGTCGGTGCATCTTTTTCCCCCCAACGGTTGACTTCTGCCGGAACCCCTCATGCGAGGGGGAAACCTTTGAGCAGACCCCTCTCTCAAGGACCGGCACCGTTTGGTCGCACACGACCAACCACTACCAGCCTCCCGCCCCCTATCTGAGCCCAAAGCCCTTTGCGCCGTATACCGTGGCGGCAGTGGAGCTGGCCAAAGAGGGGATGGTCGTCCTGGGCCAAGTGAGCGTACACGGAGGCGCCGTCGCCGTCGGCGATCGGGTCCGCTTGGTATCCGAGGTCTTGCTCACCGACGACGAGGGTGACCAGCTGGTTTGGCGCTGGACGCACGATAACGAAAGCAGCGAAGAGAATGAATGATGTAGCGGTCCTTGGCGTCGGCATGCACCCGTGGGGCAAGTTCGGCCGTAACTTTGTTGAGTACGGGCGCGTCGCCGCTCGGGCGGCACTGGCCGATGCCGGCATCGAGTGGGCCGACGTCCAACTCGTCGCTGGGGCGAATACCTGGCGCGGGGGCTACCCCGGTTTGGTGTCCGGTTCGACCTTCGCCAATGCCCTGGGTTGGAACGGCGCACGCATCAGCAGCTCCTTCGCAGCATGCGCGTCGGGCTCCCAGGCCATCAACGTCGCTCGCGCGCACGTGCTGGCAGGACTCTGCGACGTGGCCTTGGTCGTCGGGGCCGATACGACTCCAAAAGGATTCTTTGGGCCCTTCTCCAATGGAGACGAAACCGACCCCGACTGGCTTCGCTTCCGCCTCATGGGTGCCAGCAACCCCACCTACTTCGGACTCTACGCTCAGCGCCGAATAGCGCAGTATGGCGCCACCGAGTTCGACTTCGCCCGCGTAAAGGCCAAGAACAGCCGGCACGGCCTCACAAACCCCAATGCCCGCTTCAGGAAGATCGTGACAGAAGAAGAGGTGCTCGCCTCTGCGTATGTCTCCGAACCCCTCCACCTTCTTGACGTGTGCGCGACCAGCGATGGGGCGGCCGCCGTCGTCATAACGAGCATGGAATACGCTCGACGCAAGACCACCAATCCAGTGATGCTCAAGGCGCTGTCGACAAACACACCGGTGTATCCGAACAACCTCATCGAGATGCCCAACTTCGCAAGCGACTCCACTGCAGTCATTGGGCCCCCACTTACCGGTTTCCGTGCCTCACTGGCACACTCGGCCTACGAGGAGGCGGGCCTGGGACCGGAGGATCTTAGCGTCGCCGAGGTCTACGACCTGTCAACGGCACTCGAGCTCGACTGGTATGAGGACATCGGCATTTGCGCCGCGGGAGAGGCGGAGAAGCTTCTGAACGACGGCGTCACCGAGATCGGGGGGCGGCTGCCAGTTAATCCCAGCGGAGGCCTTGCATGCTTCGGTGAAGCCGTTCCCGCCCAGGCCATTGCCCAGGTCTGCGAGCTCACCACCCAGTTGCGATCCGATGCAGGAGACCGCCAGGTTGCCAATGCACGCGTAGGTATCGCGGTGAACCAGGGCCTGTTCGGCCATGGGTCCGCGACCATCCTCGCCCGGTAGTCAGTCTCGCCGAAGGCCCAGGGCGTTCGCCCACACCACATTGAATGCGGGCAGGTCACGCTCTGGGTCAAACGGTTCCTTCAGGTTAAACCAGATGTGAGCCTGCGCGTTTGTCATGGCCACAAGGGCACCGGCGACAACTTCGGTGTCAAGTGTCTCGTCGATGAGTCCCTCTTGTTTTAGCCGGTCCCAGTTCTGCTTTTGCCGCGTCACTTCGCGCCGGCGAACCGTGAGGAAGATGTCTCGAAAGACCTCATCAGTGGGGGCCAGTTGTTCAAGCAGGCTCAGGAGCGCGGCGTTCTCCTGGTAGAGATCAAAGAAGCGTTTGTTGGCTTCGGCTATCTGGCCAATTGGGTCCTGTGGATCGTGGGCCCGTCGTATTCCACTCTCGTAGATGCTGTCAATGACATCCGTGAGGACCGCCGCCAGGAGGGTTGCCTTGGAATCGAAGTAGCGGTAGAAAGTGCCCACGCCGACTTGGGCCAGCGAGGCAACGTCCACGATGCGGGCTTCGTGGAAGCCGTCACGCGCAAACACGATCCTGGCCGCGTCCTTGAGCGCTGCAGTGTTCCGCTTCTGGCGGAGCGTCCGTTTCCAGGGCTGGACGCTATTCGGAGGATCCACCTCGAATGGAGCGTCCCCTGAGGCATCCGTCATTGTCCAGCCTCCTGAAGATTCGGCATGTCGGAATCCGGGCTCCGCGAAGTCCCCAAGCCGGAGTGGGAACTCAGCTTGCTTCTCCAAGAATAGAGAGGGCCACGCGCTCCCGGTGATGGTCTGTTCCACCCCAGGCGTTGAGCAGACTCCAGACCCGAGCCATATATAGGTGGAGATCAGCCTCCATAGTATAACCAATGGCGCCATGGCACTGAAGGGCTGCCTTGGCCGAGCGCCTTGCACCGGCGTTCGCCTTCACTTTTGCCATCGAGCAGAGCCTCGACTGGTCTTCCGCGCCTTCGCTCAGCGCCCAGGCCGCAGCCTCAACCAAGGGCCTGGCGAACTCGATTTCAATGTAGGCATTGGCCAAGTGGTGCTTGACTGCCTGGAAACTTCCGATCGGAACACCGAACTGGGTCCGCATCGAGGCATAATCAACCGTGATGCCGAGAAGTTTGGTTGAAAGTCCCACCAGGACCGCTGCCGTACCGAGGGTGGCCCGGCAAGAACTGAGACGTATTTCTCGAGCGGCCCGCTCACCCTCAGCGACCACTATTGCCCGCGACAGCGCGTCGGGTCCCAGTCGCGCCACACTTCGAGAGCCATCAAAGGCCGGCGAATCCTGCCCAATGCCAGAATCCTTCATCGCCAGGTACAGCACCCTGTCAGGCTGAAGAACGACAATGCCGTCGGCGTCGCGAGCATACGGAACCACGTCGGAATCCGTCGCCGTCAGGACAGCACCTTGCTCGAGGAGACCTTCGAGCAACATTGGATCAAGTGCCCCCAACAACGGTACGGCGATCGCGGCATGCTCAACGATAGGCCCGGGGGCGCACGCCAATCCGACGGCATCCAGTGCTGAGATGAACTCAAGCTCGGAGCCGCCGCCCCCGAGCTCCTCTGGAGCAAGCAAGCTGAGGAAACCCGTTGCTTCCAGGCCCTTCCAGAGTTCAGTGTCACCGGCACGGTCCACACCCCACGCCGCGCGAACATCAGCGGGTGTGCTTGTCTTTGTCAGCACGGACGTCACCGCCGAACGGAACATCTTCTGCTCTTCAGTGGGAAGAAATCTCATGTCAGCTCCTTGGGAGGCCGAGCACACGCTCAGCGATGATGTTGCGCTGGATCTCGTTCGTTCCAGCAAAGATGGGGGTCGCCATTGCCGTGATGAAGCCATGAGACCAGGGCCCCTCAATTTCTGCCCCGCCCCCCAAGAGGTCGAGGGCGGTCTCATGGAGATGCACGTCCATTTCCGACCAAAAGACCTTGTTCGCGCTTGATTCAGCACCAAGGTGGCCACCCTCGGCGAGCTTCGTGACTGTCTTCATCGCCATGAATCGGTATGACTGCGCAGAAATCCAGGCGTCAACCACGTCCGCCCGCGCCTTTCCCGAGGCGTCCGGGGTGTGGTGATACAGGTCAACGAGGCGATCTGCCGCGGCAAGAAACCTTCCGGGCGAACGTAGAACCAGGCCGCGTTCGGAACCAGTCGTCGCCATGGCCACTCCCCAGCCGTGGCCGACCCCACCGAGGATGTCAGTATCTGGAACGAAGACGCCGTCGAAGAATATTTCACCGAAGCCCGTTTCTCCCCCAAGCTTTTGGACTGGTCGGACTGTTATTCCAGGGGCGTCGAGGTCAATGAGCATGTACGTCAAGCCGTGATGCCGCTTTGATTGAGCATCCGTCCGTACAATCGCGAAGAGCTTATTGCAGAACGGCGCACGCGTGCTCCAGGTCTTCTGGCCGTAGACTCTCCATCCGCCTGCTTCCTCGTCGCGGACGGCCCTGGTACTCACACCGGCGAGGTCGCTCCCCGCTTCCGGTTCAGACCAGCCCTGGGCCCACATATCCTCGACGGCCGCAATCCGGGGAAGGAGGTTTGCCTTCTGCTCCTCGGTGCCGAACTCGAAAAGCGAAGGCGCAAGTAAGAAAATACCATTCTGAGCAGCCCTTGGCCCGAGCCCGGCCGCGAAATACTCTTCCTCGAAGATCATCCATTCCCAGAGTCCAAGGCCCCGCCCTCCGTACTCCTTCGGCCACGAGACTACCGACCAGCCCGCATCAAAAAGTACGCGCTCCCACGCCCGGTTAATCTCGAAGCCTTCTGCCGTATCCGGGGAGGGTAAAGGATTCGCGGGCTTATTGGCGCTGAGCCACTCACGGGCTTCGGCCCTGAAGTCTCGATCTGCTGGGGTTTCGTTGAGATTCACAATTCGACAATATCGTTTCTGAATCGGAATTCCAAGTCATTCTTGAAATTTGGGGATCTAGTTCGGCGCCTCGACGAACTCAAACGGAACACCACAGGTCTCCCGCGCCCGCGTTGCCAGTCGCGACGAGCCGTCACCATTCTCGATTCGATTCAGGTGGATACCACGTTCTTGGGCACCGTCCGCAAATTCCTCGAGACCGCGAACTTCCAGCACAATTGCATGCGGGCCCGTGCCCCAACGCGCCAGGTATCTCCCCAGCCGGGAGTCGGCAGTACTGGGCTGCACGAGTTCAATGTCGGCGCTGGTTCCAATTGAGAAACGGATCCGCGCCGATCGGCCGTCGGGAGCATGCGTAATGGCACTCGGCTCAAGCCCGAGATTGTCCTCCAGTGCGCTCAGCGAAGTATCGAGGTCGGCGACCAGGAAACGCCGACTGCTTACCCGGACAATCTCTCCAGGCGCGGCCGAGGTGCCGGCGACCGATGCGAAGTCCAAGGGAAGCCCCGAGTGGGATGTCGGAACCACCTCAAGAAGCAGGCCCGCGTCAACTTCCGCGTCATAGCCCAGGGGGTCTTCCGCAGTGACGCCTACCCAAACCCTTGGAAAGTCGAGTTCGGGTCCCGGAGCCGTCACGCGGTGCCGGACCTTGTTTCTCCTCAGGTGCTCAAGAACCTCGTCAATGTCGCCGGCAAGCACGGTGGCATGGGTCCGAACGAGCCTGTCCCCCTGGGCGGCGATGCGTTCCTGGACGTAGTCGTGGGGCTCAGTGCGCGGGCGTGGTGCAATGACCTCGATCCGGGTCGGCGACACCTTCAGTGACGGATGCGCCCGCAACCAGATGGCCCGGAAACCATGGCCCTCCGGTTCATGGAACGCCGACGCGCGTGGTGCGGGCAGCCCAAACAGATCCACCAGGTGCCCCGCAACGACATCGGGCGAGTCCGTAACGACATCTGCGGAAACCAACGCGTCATACCGAACCATAGAGACTCCTCAGGAAAATAAGTAAGTGAACGTTCTCTTTGAGACTAGTGGTACAGTGGGCTCACGTTCAAGCAGGAGTCGTGATGGCTGAAGCAGTTATTCTTTCGGCGGTTCGTACCGCGATCGGAACGGCGTTCAAGGGAACCCTAAGCGCCACCACCGCGGACCAACTCGCCGTGCCCGTGGTCACGGAGGCCATCCGGCAGTCCGGGCTCGACCGCCACCTCATCGAAGACATCGTGTTCGCAGAGTCTCTTTACGGCGGCGGCGTACTCGGACGGTACGTCGCACTCGAGGCAGGTTTAGTGAACGTTCCGGGACTGGCCCTGAACAGGCACTGCGCCGGAAGCCTCTCCAGCCTCATGGTTGCCGCGAGCAGCATCCGCGCGGATGCCGACCAGGTAGTCGTCGCCGGCGGCGTTCAGTCCTCATCGACCGCCCCCCTTCTGCGGCAGCGCAGCGATCCGGCCGCGGAGTGGTTATCGCTCTCCCATCGGCCCACCGACGATGCCCCCGCAGACGATATGTCGATCACCGTTGGCTGGAATGCGGCAAAACATGCCGGGTTGTCCCGCTACGAGCAGGATGCCTGGGCGCTTCGATCGCACCAGCGCGCGGTTCAAGCCGCCGCATCGGGACAGTTCATCGATGAGATCCTTCCGCTGGAGGTAATGACCGCCGAATGTGAGCGCGTCACGTTCGGCGCCGACGAACATCCACGATCCAACACGAGCCTGGAACGTCTCAGCCAGCTGGGCGTGATCCACCCTGATATTCCCGGTTTCAGCATCACCGCAGGAAATGCCAGTGGCGTTAATGACGCCGCAGCGGCGCTCGTGATCGCAAACTCGGACGTGGCACGTATCCACGGCTTGCAGCCACTTGCCACGATCCGTGCCTGGGCATCTGTAGGAACCGATCCCTCGGCAACCGGGACCGCGCCGCAGGCGGCAATTCGCAAGGCCCTCGACCGTGCCAAACTTAGCGTCGAAGACGTCGATATCTGGGAAATCAACGAGGCCTTCGCATCCGTACCCCTCGCCGTTTCGCGTGCCCTGCGCCTGGACGAGAATATTGTCAACCCCTGGGGAAGCGGGTGCTCCCTGGGACATCCCGTCGCTGCCTCCGGTGCGCGCATGATCACGACCCTCGCCCACGAACTTAACCGCCGCGGTGGTGGCATCGCGGTCGCGGCGATGTGCGCAGGCGGCGGGATGGCATCCGCCGTCATCATTGAGAGATGACGAAAGCAACGCCCGCGTTCTCATTGCGCCATGGCGACCAGGAGCACTCGATCTGAGGCAGTGGCAGCGTTGCTCGAGGAGCCGCTACCATGGTCATTTTCCGGTCCGGGCACGCTGGGCCCAACGCCCCGGATGAGGGCCCAAGACGTGTGGGCGCCCGGAGCGGAGCCTCCTGCCTGTCGGCGCCGCCGGGACCCCGACCAGATGAGACCAGCGTCATTGGACGCACCGAAAACCGCCGCCCGGCATGGGGAACCCTGAATTCATGTGATTCCCCTGCCTGGGCGACGGAAGTCCGCCCTAGCCCATCAGATGTACCCCGCAGGAGGAATATTGYCGCCTAAAACGCCGGGCAAGTCAACCGC
Organism: Specibacter sp. RAF43; assembly: GCF_052114065.1. NCBI lineage: Bacteria > Bacillati > Actinomycetota > Actinomycetes > Micrococcales > Micrococcaceae > Specibacter > Specibacter sp. RAF43. Next base: position 11,413 of record NZ_JBFREA010000030.1, read on the forward strand.
CGGTGGATCCGGGCCCAGGCGCCGCGGCTCAGAGGAAGCCGAGCTGCTTAAGCAGTTGGTGATTGTTCCAGTAGTCCCGGTTTCGGACAATCTTGCCGTCTCGAACTTCTGCAATGGACGCCCCCGCGACAGCCCACGGCTTGCCCGTCGCCGGCATCCCCGGAAGGTCCAGATTATGGAATCCACCCTGAATCCAGGAAATACCGAACCCTTCGTCGGTGGCATAAATGGTGTCAACGATCCAGCGGAACTTCAGTGCCTCGGTCATGCTCGATTGGAATCGTTTCACAGCCTTGATCCCGTAGTGAATCTGGCGTATTGACGTGTCCTCATAAACAATGTTGTCGGCAAGGAACGAATACACTGCTTCCATGTCCCCCGAGTGCCAGGCCTCAAAGTAGTTCTTGACCAGTGCCTCAGTATTCGGATCATTTGCCATGTGTACTCTCCTCGTTTCGCGGTGCCGGCAGCAAGCCCAATTGCTTGAGCAACGAGTGCTTATTCCAGAAATCCCGGACGCGCGTGATCTTCTCGCCCTCAAAAGCGACTATCGATGCCCCGGCACACGTGTATGGCTTGCCCGTGGCAGGCATGCCGGGGAGGTCTAATTCATGAAAACCTCCGACAAACCAGGACAGAGCGAAGCCTTCGCCGGTGGCGAAAATCTGATCGACGATCCAATGTGGCCGGAGGGCCGTCAATATCGGCGCCAGGTACTCCCGCACGTCAGCCACGCCTCGATAGCTAAACGATTCCCATGTGTCCTCGACGATGACGTCGGGGGAATAGAAACTCAGGATTTCCTCCAATCGGCCGGCTCCCAGCGCTTCGGAATAGCGAGTCGCCAGCGACTCACCGTAAGGATCATTTGCCATCTGTTTCTATTTCTCCTGTCATTTTTGCCACCTGGTCAGCGTCTCTGATCTCGGCTCACAGTGAGCCCCAGCGCTTGGAAGTCCCAGGTTCCTGTGGTGATCGGCCGTTCCCTGAGCAGGTGCTTGAGGACGCGGCCTGCATGGTTCTTGGGAAGTATGTCGATGAATTCTACGTATCGGGGAATTGCGAAGTAGGGCAGATTCTCCCGTAACCATTCAAAAAGCGAGTGGGGTGCAGGCTCCTGTCCACTGAGCACAATGCATGCCTTGATATCGTCTTCCCCCAAATCGGAGCGCACCGCATGAACGGCGACCTCATCAACGGCGTCGTGGCGACGGATTGCAGCCTCCAATTCAATGCTGGAAACGTTCTCACCCCGGCGTCGCAATGCATCCTTCTTGCGGTCTACAAACGCAATGGAACCGGAGGGAAGCTTCTTGCCAAAGTCACCCGTGTGGTACCACAGGCCGGCAAAAGCCTTGAGTGTTTCTTCTGGGCGGTTCCAATACCCGTCAAACATCGCGAAACGGTGACGCGGGCGCAAGCAGATCTCCCCCACTTCCCCATCATCAACCGGGTTCAGTTCATCGTCGAGAATGAGAACTTCGATGTCAGAAACGGGACTTCCGTTGCTCATCCGATCGCGCAATCCGCTGGGGGAATTACTGAGCACGGGAACACATTCCGTCTGCCCGTAACTTTCCGCCCAGGCATCCGCTCCGAAGCGCGCCCCGAAGGCCAGCTGGTCTGCTTCCGTGAACGGCGCAATGTTCATGGTGCGCAGGCTGTGCTTGCGATCGTAGTTGGACGTCGGAGAGCCGAGCAACATGGTTCCCATCGCACCGACACCATTTGACAAGGTGGCGTTCGTCTCGGAAATCCGGCGGAAGAACCGGGTTGGACTAAAACTTGGCTCGACGATCAAGGGTATCCCCGCCATCAGGCAGGGCATCAGGATCTTCAGCTGGCCACCACCGTGGAAGAGGGGCATCGCAGTGATGAAACGATCCGTGGGAACAATATCGAGCATTCCTGCATCAACCTGCCCACACCGGGAGTAGTATCCGTGCGACAAGACACACCCCTTGGGAAGACCCGTCGTGCCTGAGGTGTAAAGGATGCTCATGGTGTCAGTAGGCAGGACGGCTTCGGAAGCATCCTCCGTAGCCATGGGCAATGAATTGTAGTCATGGAGGAGGGCCTCCCCGTCGGCCTCAGGCGGCAACCCGTCGAGCAGCACCAGAGCCTTCACACTCGAAAGCTGATGAAGTAGCGGCTGGATGGCTGCGCGTCCGGCCTCATCGGAAATCACGAAGGCCGGGGTCGAGTCTTCTAGCTGGAACCGCAGGAATTCTCCCCTCAGAAAGGCATTCAGGGGGACCTGGATGGCCCCCAGCTTGGCCAGGCCGAAAAAGATCTCAAACCACTCCGCCCTGGTTGAGGTGAGGATTGCGATGCGGTCACCCTTCGAAGCACCCAAGGCCCTGAAACGCGAAGCCACTGCTTCCGCCCGGTGGTTGAGCTCCCCATAAGTGATTCGCCAATCTTCGACTTCGTAGGCGACTGTGGCGGGCGATACCCGAGCGAGTTCCGAAAGCCTGTCGCCCACAGTGATGGCGCGGCAACCGGTCAAGGTATTCATGGTGTCCTCTTCTGTGAGGGGGCGGAGACAATAATTTATGATACACGGATTCTCATAATAAACCACAGGTGCTACGGCAACGTCAGTTCGCCGAGCCCCGCGGGAAAACGACGCTGCACACCGCCACGCAGTCCACCACGTTCGATGGGCCCAATCGTGCTCACGGCAGCGCGCGCCGACACTCTTGGCGAAGTTGGCCCGCCGCCGCAGGGACCGCCCGATTCGTCAACCATTGGACTATCCAAATAATAAAGATACGATTATGCTCAAAAGTGGGCTGCACTGGCCCGAGGCCCTGACGGCATCCCCTATCGCCCGGCCAACGCCGAGAAGTCGAGAAAAGGTCCAATCGCGACGGTCGCAGATGATAATGCGGAGTCATGGAACGGAGAATAACAATGGAACAGCTATCCCCCGAGCACGACAACCTGCATACCCCGACGACTGACGATATCTTCTGGACAGAGACAGCCTGGTTCGCCTTCGCCGTGCCGGAACGAAACCTTACGGCGTTCGTGTACCCCGTCTTTCGAACCAACCAGAATATCTGCTCCTCCGCTGTGTATATCTGGGACCACCAAGGCGAGACTGATCATACGATCCTCTACTCGCAAAACTACTGGCATATCCCGATGCCCAACGACCTCACCAGGATGCGGCTTGAGAGCGGCCTCAAGTACGACGTCATCGAGCCGCTCCGAAAGTACCGAGTCAGATACGACAGTGAAGAAGTACAGTTCGACCTCGAGTTCACCGGCCTGGTCGAGCCAATCTTCACACCACGCGGAGACCACCTCGACCAACCCGGACACATTGTGGGGACGCTGAATCTTTACGGCGAGGAGATCGCCGTGGACTGCTTCGAAATCCGTGACAAGTCATGGCATGTGCGCTCAGATAAAAGCCTAATCCTTCCCGACGACGTGGCCGAAGGATCATATGCGTACGGCATCAACGCCAATACGGCGTTCCTGGCCCGGACTATGTCCGAAGATAAGGATTTCGGTCGCCTCCGCCGTGGCGGATGGCTCCTCCGTGATGGCATCTCTTCGCCGATTGTTTCCGGCACCCGCACGGCCGAGCGGACGGGAGCTGACCGCCCTTCCAATCACATCGTCATCGAAGGCGTGGATGACCTCGGCCGTACTTTTACTGCCGTCGGTGACACTGTCAATAACTTCGCGCTTCGGTCGACGCCGGCGATGGTGCCGTGGATCAGTGGCACCAACTGGAGCATCGACGGGGAATGGGCCTGGGGGGAAAACCAGGAGTGGTCTCTCGGCGCCCGTCATCGAATGAAGAAGAAACTGGAAGCAGGAGTCGCAAGCGAATGATCGACGTCTCGGAAGACTTGCCGACCACCCCCGAAGAAATCACCTCCGAATGGTTGAGTACGGCACTGTCGTCTACCATGGGCCCGGTGGTGGTTGAATCCACCCAGGTCACCAAGATCATTTGGGGTAATGCAACAAAGGTGTGCATCGATGTCACTTACGGCCCGGGAACAATCCCCGCCGATCTTCCTGCAAGCTTCTGCGTCAAGGGGGGCCTCGACAGCAGGCTAGGGAATATTGGGTCCACCGTTCAATACATCCTTGAAGCAAACTTCTATGGCGCCCTGCGGGAGAACTTCGCTACGGCTCTGCCCACGAGCTACTATGCAGGCATCAATGCCGATGAATCCCAGGGAATAATCATCCTGGAAGACATGAACAAGGCAGGGGTGCGATTTGTAGACGCGGGAGAAACCCTCACGGTTGATCAGGTCGCGTCGGGTCTTGAGGAACAGGCGGCCTGGCACAGTGCGACCTGGGGACAGGGCCTTGGAGACCTTCCGCGCCTCGCAATCGGCGGCCCGGACCGCACAGGTGCCAAGATGTTCTTCAGTGAAAAGTACTGGAACCGCCACTTCAGCGAAGAAGGCGCTCCGGCGTTGCCGCCGGCCTTTCAGGATCGCGAAAAGATTAGTGCCGCATTCAATGCAATGTGGTCCGCAGATGACGTGGGAATGCTCTGTCTGCAGCACGGTGACGCGCATCTTGGAAACACCTACCTAGACCAGGAAGGCAAGGTCGGCTTCATAGATTGGCAGGCATACTTCCTAGGGCCCTGGTCCTACGACGTAGCGACATTCCTCAGCGGCGCACTCACCATCGAAGACCGGCGCAACAATGAAGAAGCCCTCCTCAAGCATTACCTCGAACTACTGTCAGCAGGCGGCGGCGAAGAACTATCGTTCAAGGCCGCACATTCTGACTACCGCCGCCACTTGCTGCGCGGATTCCTCTGGGCCGTTTCCCCTTCCATCATGCAGCCCTTTGAACGCTCAAGGATCATGAGCGAGCGCCATTTGACTGCCATGGAGGACAACGGAACTCTAGGACAGTTGGGCTACTAGCCCGAAGACGTGTGGACATCCCGTCCAAAATCCATGGTTTCAGGGTCGGATCCTCTTCTTCGGCCTGATGGAACCTGCCAATCACAGGCAACTTGGCAGAGTGGTGGAGCGGCCGGACCCGTGCCTGCCGTTTGGGTTCGACCGCCCTGTGGGTGGCGTGGCTGACCTTTGGTGGGCCCATTGTGGCCACCAATTAATTGTGAGACTATCTGTACATAAATATGCGTAGCCTGGGGCAGGGATCGGAGAATTCATTGTTGAAGGAGCAGATCATCGGTGCAGTGGGGCCATCCGGAGAAACCCAGTTCACAGTGGTTGTCTCGGAGCGGGAAGACCTCGCCGACGGGGTGATCGGCCTGGTCTTGCAGCGCGGGGACGGGGGCTTGTTGCCTCATTGGACTCCTGGCGCCCACATAGACCTGGTTCTCGATGACGGACTGGTGCGCCAATATTCACTCTGTGGAGATCCCGCGGACCGTTTCCAGTACCGCATTGCGGTGCTTCGGGAACCGCAAGGCCGTGGAGGCTCGCTCATCGTGCACGACCGCGTGCACCAAGGGCACGAACTCGTCCTACGTGGCCCGCGGAACAACTTCGTCCTGCGAGAGGCGCCTGCCTACCTTTTCGTGGCGGGGGGAATCGGAATCACCCCGCTGTTGCCGATGATCCAGGCCGCGGAGGCTGCCGGCGCAAACTGGCATCTCGCGTACGGGGGGCGCAAGGCTGACTCGATGGCCTTCCGTAGTGAACTGCTCGAGGCCTACGACGATCGCATCTCAATCATTCCCCAGGACACCCACGGGATGCTGGACCTTGCCCGCCTTGTCGGCGAGCTTGGGGATGAGGAACTTGTTTACTGCTGCGGTCCGGAGGGTCTGTTGGAGGCAATCGAGGCAACATGCGCACGATCGATACCCGGGCGCCTGCTCGTCGAGCGCTTCAGCGCCCGGGCCCAGGACCAGTCCGCGGGCGGCGAGCAATTCGAGGTGTTTCTCTCCCGTTCAGGGTTGACACTCCAAGTTCCACATGACCGATCGATTCTGGAGGTCGTCGCCGAAGCCGGAATCAGCGTGGTGTCCTCCTGCCAGGAAGGAATCTGCGGAAGCTGTGAAACACGAGTGCTCTCAGGTACACCTGAACATCGCGACCAGGTTCTCGACGATGAAGAACGGGAGGAGAACTCGTGCATGATGATCTGTGTTTCGCGTGCGGTCGGATCTCATCTCGACTTGGACCTCTAACCATTAACCTGCTGCCAAGGAAGATGAAATGACAATCAGTGAAACCCAGCTCATCCAGTTCCCCCAGTCACGGGGGAAATGCCCCTTTAATCCGCCTGAGTCGTTGACGTCGTTGGCAGCCAGCTCCGGGATGTCACAGGTAAACCTTTGGAATGACACCAAAGCGTGGCTGGCTACGGGCCATGCGGAAGTCCAGGCAGTATTGACCGACGCGAGGTTCAGCGCCAGTCCTACCAAGGGCCTACCCCCGATGTCCCCCCGGGACTCAGCATCCCCGGGGAACCGGGCGTTCATTCGCATGGATGACCCCGAGCACAACCGGATCCGCAGGATGGTCATGCGAGAGTTCAGGGTGCAGCACGTGGAAGCGCGCAGGTCACAGATCGAGCGATTCACCCACGAACACATTGACCGGATGCTCGCAAAGGGCACCGAGGCAGATCTCGTCTCCGACTTCGCACTGCCGATCCCCTCCCTGGCGATCGCAGACCTGCTGGGCGTGGCCGACGGCGATGCCGAGCTATTCCAGCGTTGCGCGACGGTATTGATCGACCTCGGTTCCACGCCCGAAGAGATTGGTCTCGTGAGCTCGGAGCTCTTCGAGTTCCTGGACCGGTTGGTTATCCAAAAGATGGAATCTCCCGGCGATGACCTCGTGAGCCGACTCGCCACCAAGTACATGGCATCGGGCGAACTCACCCATGAGGAAGTGGTCCTGTCCTGCTTCCTGCTACTGGTAGCAGGGCATGAGACCACGGCGAACATGATTGCAATGGGAACGCTCGCCCTGCTTGAGCATCCTGATCAGCTGGAGAAGTTTCGTACATCCACTGATCCGACAATGATCACCAACTCGATCGAGGAGCTCTTGCGCTATCTGTCGATCGTCTCGAATGGACCCGTCCGGGTTGCCCTCGAAGATGTCACAATTGGTGGCCATCTAATTCGCAAGGGAATGGGTGTAATTATCAATCTGCCGACGGCCAATCGCGACCCTGCCGCCGGCGCAATCCCCGATGTGCTCGATCTAGAACGTAAGGACAACAAGCACATCGCCTTCGGCGCCGGCACTCATCAATGCTTGGGGATGCACCTTGCCCGGCTTGAGTTGGCCGTGACCCTTCCAGCACTCTTCTCGCGTTTGCAGGGCCTGCGGTTGTCCGTTCCGCTCGAGGATATCCCCTTCCGTCATCAGTCACTCGTGTTCGGTGCCTTCAGCGTGCCGGTTACGTGGGATGCCTAGGTCAAGGCGCACACCTTTTCTGCCGAGGCCGTGCAGTAGCCACCACTGCACGGCCTCGGTTGAATCGAGCGGTTCATGCGTACCCGGGCCAAGACGGCCGCCGCGCGCCGGGGCTGCTCAGCCGGGACTTCACCCGTCTCTGCCGGCGTTGTCTAGGTTACCTGGGGCATCGACCTGTATTCCGGTGCCATCATCGGCCGGCGAACCTTCAGGGTGACAGACGCCGCTTTTGTGGAGCAGTGCCTGAGCGTGGCGTTCTGGCGGCGCCCGCACACCGGGCGCCCGGTGCCATGCGAACGGGTCAAAAAGGTTGATGAACTCGGTTGTGCCACACGCTCTTGGCCTTGGTGAGTTCGGGCGTACCGGCGACGACAATGAGACCTTCCGCCGCAGAAAGGGCCTCCTCGAGAATCGCGTCCGCGCCCGAGGCCATGGCCCGCGAAACGTAGGGCGCAAAATCGACCGCATCCGGGGGAATCGTGATCGAGGGGAGCATCTGGACGTCAGAAAACTGCCACCGCCCGTCTTTGATTGCGCCCTGGACTCGACGGCGGCATGAAGGGAAGCCTCCAGTTCTGGCATCGAGACCACCTGCGACTCGAGCGGGGAAATGAGTGCGACCTTGATAGGGCCATCCGGGACGGACGCCGCAGGTGCGCTAACGGCGTAGCCCGAACTTGCTACCGACCTTCAGGGACCGGATATCCACTGCTGGAGGCGATGCTGTCAATGCCGGGTGGCATATGGAGTGCCCCCACAGAGCCAACCCGACCGTTCCCTCCCGTCTTGTCGGGGTTGAGGTAACGGCTCTCGGGGATTGGCTTGAAGACCGCACGGCCGACTGCGGACGTCCCTGAGCTATTGGCGAATGTCACTTCCGTGGTAATCATCTTCAGGTCGAAGCGACTCACCTTTACGGTGATATCCGAGGGAACTGTTGTGGGACGAAGATAGGAGACGTTTAACTCTGTCGTGACCGCTCGCCATCCCACGGCAAGCTGCGTACAGACCGCCAACGCCATCGCCTGATCGCACACCGCAGCAACGATACCGCCGTGTGCGGAGCCGTTTTCGTTCAATTCCAGCGGGGTCTTGGTGAACTCCAGGCACACCAATCCCCGGGCCACCTTCTTGCACCGGATTCCGAACATCTGCGAGGGCGGGAGCCGCTCGGCCCACTCCATCCAGGCTGTCGGCTCGTCGATCGGCGGGGGGGGCCGGCCAAGGCACCATTCGTTCTCCTAGAATGTCGTAATTGAGTCACGAGATGGTGGGCCGGCCCCAGTCCGGGTGGTCTTGGACTACTTGAAGACGATGTAGTCGTCCTTGATGTAGGCGCCATCAAGCATCTTCTGCAGCGAGGGGTGCTTGCCATAGAGGTTCTTGTGAGACACCTGGTAGTCCTCGACGTCAGACCAGTTCAGGGGGTACGACTCCATGTAGTTCCAGCTTCGCACGACCTTCTTGTCGCGAGAGATGCTCGAGACCACCCCGTAGGTGTGGCTCGGCCAGTCAAAGGTCCCCTGCTGAGCGAACTCGATATGCAGGTCATCGCCAAGATCGAGCACGATCTTATCGATCGAACCCCGCTCCGTACGGCTAATCTGAAGGTTCGCGTCCCGACGAGCGGTACTCTGACCGTCGACGTAGTGGTGAGCCGCCGTGAAGTCAGCCTTGGGCCGACCGTTCCACGCATGCCCACCCTCGAGCGAGCCGTCCTCGTACTCCACGAGCCAGTTGAACCAGTGGTGCTCGAAACTGTCGACGAATCTCGTATCACGCAAGGTGAGCTCAGGCCGGCTGTATATGCAGTCCATTTGATAGAGACCCTCAACCGGGTCACCGTCGATGAAACCCTCAGCCTTGGCAAAGTTGCTGCGGAAAGCGAAGGGGTGGGGGAAACCCTTCTGCTCAGGGATATGAAATGAACACACGTCACCCAGCGGCCTGGCAGTGATCTTCACCCGCCCACCAGCCTCTTCCCACTCAACTCGGTCCGCGAAAAACTCGTAGCGGAAACCCTTGCCCTCGTAGATGATCGAGTCCTTGGTCGACTTGGTCACGAACGGCTCAATGACCGGGTGCTCCTTGAACGGGATGTGTAGCGGCGCATTGGTGTCGAAGGTGTCGACCCCCCGGTAGAGCCCGAAGTTTAGGGAAGCCTGCCGGTCTTCCGGCGCTTCGACCGCCCGGAGCATATTGTAGGTCGCGCCAGACTCACCCGTCACCACGAACCAGGTGCTCAGTAGCACCGACCCCAGCCCCATGGTTTGATCGTTGAGACCGAACTTTTCTAGGGAAGGGGGGCCCTCCAGGTATGTCGTATATCGCACCATTACTTCAACTTCTCCTTCACTGGGTAAACGGGGGCAGAATTATGATACTGAGTGACTCTAAAGTATTTATTTATGATACTCACTGCCTCTAAAATATGCAAGGGTCCCCGCGCTCTCATGGTGGCCTCCCTAGATTCTGATCCCGCTCCTTGGCTTTGGCATCAATTTGGACGGCCCGGAATCAAGAACTTCGGCACCCACGGGGACCTCGCCAGGCGTGGCATCGGCACGGCGTAAAGATGAAGGCCGCTCCCGAGATGGGAGCGGCCTCGAAGTCGCCAAGCGGGAGCTGACTTGCGGCACGCGAGCGATCATCCTCGGCGGGCGCTTCGTTCTATCCTGAGCCCGAGCGATTGAAAGTCCCAAGTGGCGTCCGTCAATCCCCGGTCCCGGAGTAGGTGTTTTTGGACACGGCCCACCTGGTTGATCGGCAACTGGTCTACCGTCTCGACGTACCTTGGCACAGCGAAGTAGGGAAGATTCTTTGCCATCCAGTTGAAGAACCCCTCTGGATCGACTGCGGATCCTGGCTCAAGGACGAGGCAGGCCTTAATCTCGTCGTCTCCCATGTCGCCGGCCACAGCGTGGACGGCCGCATTCGACACAGCGGGGTGGCGGGCCAAGGCTCCCTCCAGCTCCATGCTGGATACGTTCTCTCCCCTCACCCGCAGCGCATCCTTTTTCCGGTCCACAAATCGGATGCTCCCGCTCTCCCGGAGGACGCCGTAGTCCCCGGTGTGGTACCAGCCTTCCTTGAAAGCCTCAAGCGTCGCTTCGGGGCGCCGCCAGTATCCATCGAACATGGCGAACCGATGGCGTGGCTGAATGCAGATCTCGCCGACTTCGCCCTCGGGTACGATTTGGCCGTTATCATCCAGTAGGGCCATGTTCAGATCGCGCAGGGGCTTGCCGTTGCTGTCACGATCCCGCTCGCCATAGGGCGAGCCCAACGTCTGATATACGCATTCGGTCTGTCCGTACGACTCACTCCATGGATCGATGCCGAAGCGCTGAGTGAGCTTCATGCGCTGGTCCGCGTTGACCGGGGAGAGGTTGAACAGGCGGATCTTGTGCGCCCTGTCGAACTCGCTCGGCGGCGAGGCCAGCAGCATCGTCGCCAGTGCGCCAACACCGTTGGCGATCGTCGCTCCGACCTCGGTCGCGGTTTTGAAGAAGTTCGACGCGCTGAATCCGGGGAGGAAGACAATCGGAATGCCCGCATCCAACGCCGCCATCATCGAGTTGAGGTGGGCGCCGCCGTGAAAGAGAGGAAGGGGCGTGAGGAAGACGTCGTCGGCGTTGAGCTGCATGATCTCGGTGAGAGTCTGGCCCGCCCGGGCGTAGTAGCCGTGCGAGAGGATGCAGCCCTTCGGTTGCCCCGTGGTGCCGGAGGTATACATGATGGTCATGGTCGATTCTGCGGTCAGTGCCACCGAGGGTGCCGGTCCTGACGGCATTTGGTCATACTGGATGACCTGCACTGGCGTCGGCCCGGTCTCTTTTGGCGCGACGCGGTCGAGCAGGATCACCCGTTTGAGTGAGGTAAGTTCCCCCAGCAAGGGAAGCAACGCGTTCCACCCGAGCTCATCGGTGATGATGGCTGACGCCTCCGAATCCTCCAGCTGGTGACGAAGAAACTCCCCTCTCAGAAAAGGGTTGAGGGGAACGTGGATGGCGCCCAGCTTCGCGGTGCCTATGAGCACTTCGAGCAGTTCGTAGCGGTTCGGTGAGAGGGTGGCGATCCTATCGCCTGGCTCGAGGCCGAGAGCGTGGAACTGGCCGGCTAGACGGGAGCTGCGCTCACCGATCTCGGCGTATGTGGGAGCCCAATCCTGGAACCGGGCGAAGGTGCGCGTGGGACAGTCAGCGATCAACTCATCCAGGCGATCAAGAACCGTGTAGTGGCGAATGCCCTGCCAAGAATCCATTAGTTTCTCCTATGCGTACAGTGATGGATGGATAAGGAATCCATTGCGGCCAATGGGCCGTTGCAACACAGATCTGGGTCGTCAAGCCGTGAGCTAGCAGCCCTCATTGCCGCCGGCTCCTCGCCTCCGCAAGCAGTCAAGGGCAGCAGAGCGACCCCTGCTAGCGCGAGCGTCGGTCGCTTATGTTCTTCAACTCATTCGGACAAGGGGCGCCGAATTCGACAGCGAGCCTTTCAGTCCCGTCACCCGCCACCCATTTCCGCGTCAGAGGTAGAGCGCTTCCACTTCATCCATCCGGTCACGAACGGAGGCTGCGTCACCGGTCAGCTCGAGCTTGCCGCGCTTCATGATCGCCACACGATCGGCAATTGCCATCGCCTTGGTGACCTGCTGCTCGACCAGTAGCACCCCCAGATTCTGAGTGCGGGCAGCATCGACCAGCGCAGCAAGAATGCGGTCGACCACCATGGGGGCAAGCCCCAGTGACAACTCATCAGCCAGCAACACCTTCGGTCGGCGAGCAAGAACCCGTGAGACTGCCAACATCTGCTGCTGGCCGCCTGACAGCAGGCCTACCCGCCGCTGAAGGTGCGGCTTAAGTTCGGGGAACCGCTCCAAAGCCTCTTCGGGGTCGACACCTCCTGCACGGAAGTTGTCCCTCAGGCTCAGGTCCATGAAGACACAGCGGTCCTGGGTTATATACCCCAAACCGCGTCGGGCCCGCTTGTACAGGCGAGCGACGGTCTTCTCTCCGGCGTACTCCACGCTGCCACCCAAAGGCTTCAGGAGCCCGGCAAGTCCGGCAAGAGTAGTGCTCTTTCCCGCCCCGTTCGAGCCCAGGAGTGCAACAATCTCACCTGCCCGGACCTCGATATCCAGATCCCGCACGAACGGCTGACCGGCATAGCCGATCGACAGGCCGCGTGCGGCTATGACTACATTGCCCAAGGTTGAGCCCTCGAGTGATTTCGAACTGTCGGTCATGCTCGTGAACCTTCCGGGTATAAGGCGGATGCAGAGGCGTCCTCGGCCACTGTTGATGTACCAAGGTAGGAGGAAATCACGTCGGGGTGATCGCGAACCTCGCTCGGGGTCCCGTGCGCGATCACCGTACCGAAGTTGAGCGCGGTCACCTCATCGCTGACGGCCATCACCATCTCGACGTCGTGTTCAATCAGGAGCACCGCCTTGCCTTGGACTTCTGCCATCTGACGGACGACGGCCCGCAATTCCAGGGTCTCCACTTCATCAAGCCCTGCGGCCGGCTCATCAAGGAGAATGACCTCGGAGTCGGTCGCCAGCGCACGGGCGATTGCGACAAGCCGGCGCTGGCCATAGGAAAGGGACCGGACCGAGGAGCCGAGGATGTCTTCAAGGCGCAGGAGGCGAATCGCGTCCCACGCAGCCGGGTTGAGCTTGCTCTTCTTCGGCCAAATGAGGTCACGAAGCACATTCGACGGCTTTGCGGACTCTGCCGCGGCACGCAGATTGTCGTAGACGGTCAGGTCATCAAAGAGCTCCAGGCTCTGGAACGATCGGCCGATGCCATACTTTGCCCTCCGCCAGGCCGGTAGTGAGGTCAACGGTTCATCGCCGAGAGATATTTGGCCTTCCTGAGGCTTGACAAAGCCACTGATCGCGTCGATGAGCGTAGTCTTTCCTGCACCATTCGGGCCGATGAGCCCATGCACCGTACCCGGTTCAACGGTCATGGAGAAGTCCTTCAGAACCTTGACCCCGCCGAAGGCGACACTGACTCCCTTGATCGACAACCGCCGACCATCGGGTTTGATACGCTGCTCAAAGACAGGCGGGGTGAAGTCCGCCGACTCGTGAACCGGCTTCCCTCGCCGCAGGAGTCCACGAACGTGGTCCACCTGCTTGGAGAAAACCGCTGCCATTCCGTCTTGGTTTCCGATCATGGTCAGCACGAGGGCGATACCGCCGATGAGCCCGAGGCCCGAGAACTGATCGCTGTAGATCACGTCAGCGAGCTGTGTCCCCAGCCCAGCGTCCGTGAATCCCATACCCAGCAGCGGCCCGGCCAGGAACCCAACGCCGCCGATGACGGTCCATGCCAGCTGGTTGATGGAGCCCACGGTATCAAATTCCTGATAGACGACCGCCGTGCTGCGGAAAGCGATGAGCACACCACCGATCGCGGCGATGGCGGATGAAATGGCGAATGCCACCACCTTGGCAGTGCTCGTTCGAATACCGATCGATGCCGCCGCGCGCTCGTTGTCACGCGATGCGATCATCCGACGCCCGGTCTGACTCCTTCTCAGGGCCGCAACGCTTAGCGCCAGCAGGGTGAAAATGATGATGACGACGGTGAGGTACCTCTCCGGGTAGAGCAGCGCACTTACATCAAGACCGAAGATGACAGGAGAGGGAACATTGATAACCTCTGAACGGCTAAATAGAGTCGCATAAAGGAGTGCGTTGAAGGCCAGCGTAATCACCGCCAGGCTGGTTCCCCGCATCCTCATCGCGGCCCATGCCAGTACTATACCCACAGGGATCGTGCCGACAACGGCAATGGCAATCACGAGCAAGAAGGGCAGATCCACGCGACTGGCAACCTCGGCAGCAATAACCGCCCCGGTTCCAGCCAAGGCAAACTGGGCCAGGGACAGCTGTCCGGCATAACCGGTGATGACAACCACCGACAGCAGCACGGGGGCGACGACCATGCTGGTGAGGATTGGGTCGATCCAATCGACGGGTTGCACCACCCAAATGAGAACCATCGCGAAAGTGAGCCATCCGATCACGACCGGCCAGCTGACTCGACCGCTTCCGAGGGCAGGCAGTCTCAAGCCTACAAAACCTCGTTCAGGGATGGACTTGCCGCGTACAACCATGAGGATGACGATGACAATGAAGGTGGACACAGTCCCGATTCCCCGGATATCAATGTAGGCGGTGGCCAGACCCTGGAGGAGTAGGATCGCGATGCCGCCAAGCATGGTGAGGGGAAACGAGACGAGACCGCCGACGAGTGCGGCTGCTAGTGCCGGCACGATCAAGCTGGGCATGGTAATGAGGTCGAGGCCTGTAACGGGGGCGAGCATGGCACCGGCGAAGCCGGCGAGCAGGCCCCCGAGGAACCAGTTTCCCATCGCCAGGCGGTCGGCATTATGTCCCAGGGTTGCCGCAGCGACCGGATTTTCCGCCACCGCGGCCGTCTTGGTCCCGAAGGTGCTGAACTTGTAGAGGAACCACAGGGCCGCCGTGGTCAGCAGACCCACGATGACCAGGAGGAATCGGTCGAGACCGACCTGCCCGAATGTCTCCCCCAGGTTGACTTGGCCGGCGGGCAGCAGCGAGGGGACATTCTTGGAGTCGCTGCCGTAGATCAGAAGCAGGCTGGAGAGAATGATGATCAGGACGCCGATGGTCGCGATCACGCGGGCCAGCGGGGCTGCCGAGCGCAGTGGCCGCATGACGACAATCTGGATCAGCACGCCGACCAGTCCGGAGGCAAGGGCCGCGATTGCCAGGCTCAGGGGAAGCGGCAGGCCCCGCTGCACGGCCAGATCCCAATAGAGGTATCCCCCCAGCGTCGCCTGGGCTCCATGAGCGAAGTTCAGTACGCCTGTTCCCCGGTAGATAAGAACCAACCCCAGGGCCAAAAGCCCGAGCATCGCTCCGGGCCCCAGCATCAACAGGATGGTTGAAAGTGGATTGATCACGCGGTATGCCTTCCGTTGTCGCCTTCATGCGTGTTGCGAGGGTGCCGGCCTCCGATCGAGCGGGGGCCGGCGATCCCGCGGAAATGCTGGAGTCTGCTGCTATGCGAACGGGTCAAAGAGGTTGATGAATTCGGTTGTGCCGTCGCTCTTGGCCTTGTTGACGAAGGACATCCAGGAGCTGATCCGCGGAGCCTTCTCGTATGGGCCGGGCTTGGAGTACGTCAGGGAGTCGAACCACATGAATTTCTTGTCCGTCACGGCGTTCATCGCGGCGAGAACCGACTTTGCCGTGATTTCACCATCGATGTCGTTGGCAACCTCGGCAAACAGGTGCAGGCCGGCCCAGACGGTGAACCCGATCTGAGTGTGCGCGGTCCCCGGGGCGGCGTACTTGTCCATATCAGCAAGGAAGACCGAACCGAACTTGTCCTCCTTGGTGAGCTCGGGCGTGCCGGCGACGACAATGACACCTTCCGCCGCAGAACCGGCCTCCTTGAGGATCGCCTCGGGGGTGGCCCCGGAGGAGACAAGCACGGGTATCTTTGAACCAGCTGCCTTGAGTGCCTTGAAAAGCTTCAGGTGCGTCGAGGCGCTCATCGCCGAGAGGATCGCGTCCGCGCCCGAGGCCATGGCCCGCGAAACGTAGGGCGCGAAATCGACCGCGTCCGGGGGAATCGTGATCGAGGGGAGCATCTGGACGTCAGCCATCTTCGAGCCAACCTGGAAGTACTCTTCTGTCGTCTTCGCCGCCGCCGTGTCGACGTGARGGGCGACGACCTTCTTCGCCTTGAACTGCTGCTTTGCCACCGCCGGGAACGTGAGGTACGAGACGGTTCCGCCGTACAGCGGGAAGGCCGAGGGGCTCTGAGCGTCGATCGGAGTGATCGGGGCAACGCCGATGGAGGCGAGATGCGCCGCCTCGAGCATCGGCCAGGTCTGTGCACCGTGGGGAGACACGCCGCCGAAAACTGCCACCGCACCGTTTTTGATGGCACCCTGGACACAGCGGCGCAGGTCATCGGGCGACCACTTGTCATTGCAGACCGTGTACTCGATCTGCCGCTTCTTCACGCCTCCTGCAGCGTTGACCGACTCTACGGCGGCATGAAGGGAAGCCTCCAGTTCTGGCATGGAGACCACCTGCGACTCGAGCGGGGCAATGAGTGCGACCTTAATAGGGCCGTCCGGGACGGACGCCGCAGGTGCGCTAACGGCGCAGCCCGAGAGGACGAGCGCGGCACCCGCCAATGCGGTCAATGCTGTGATTCTCTTCTTCAAGTGAAAATCTCCTTTGATTTGAAGTGGCGCAGGGCAGTCTAGAAAACGTGTTGACTAGCGGAGCAAGCTGATCGGATGTGAGTTACATCTCGTGAAAAGCAGACTACACGATTTTGAGAGACATTGCCTCATAAAGATTTAAGTGTCAAAAAAATGACATAAACCACCTGCAATCGCCCATGAGATCACACAAGGGATACGGTCACGGCGCCGGCGCTTCAGGCAGCAATGCCTTGCCGGTATCGGCCGCTGCCGTGCACCAGATAGTAGAGACCCATGGTGGAAAACATGGCGGCGGCAAGAACCCAATACATTCCGCCGAAGCCTGTAAACGACACCAAGATYCCGAGCAGTACCGGCCCCAGCCCCAGCCCCATGTCCAAGACGAGAAAGTACGCCGACAAGGCAACCCCGAGGCGATGACTTTCAGTCATCGTAACCGCGATGACCTGCACGGTCGGCATCAAGGCGCCGAATCCGAACCCAATGAAGCCGCCGGCCAAAGCCAAAATGATGCCGTTCGGTGCCAGCGCCACCAACACCAGGCCGATTGCGAAGGCGAGAAGCATCGGGTAGACGACTGCATTGTCCCCGAAGGTGTCCTGGATCCGGCCCACAAAGAACCGCGAAATCAAGACCACTGCGGCGTAGACCAGGAAAAACGTACTCGCCGCCACAGCCATGTCTTGGGATTGGGCGTACGAGTTGAGAAAAGTGAGGATTCCCGAATAGGCCGCACCCGCGACTAAAACCACAGAGGAGATCGCAAGCACGGAAGGTTCCAGCACGTCGTTGAACTTCATCCTCCACTTGTTTGCTCGCTCCTCGGCCGTCGGGCTTCGCTCTTCGGGCCGCAAAAAGAGGGCAACCACAAGGGCTGCTGCCGCGCATGCTGTCGCCAGGTTGAAGAGGGCCTCGTAGCCGGCGTTCTCCACGAGCAACACCGCGGCAAAAGGACCGATTGCTGTGGAGATCGTCGTCGCTATCCCAAAGTAACCTATACCCTCGGCCCGACGCCGCTCGGGGATAAGTCCCATGACAGCCGCCGTAAGGGCCGTAGTCACACCGCCGACGGCGACTCCCTGAACGATTCGAATTCCCACCAGCATCCACACGCTGTCGGCCCGGTTGTAGAGCAGGGCTGTAACAACAAAGCCCACGAGGCCGGCGAGCATCATCCGGCGTCGCCCGACGAAGTCCAGGAACTTACCTACGAAGAGACGTGAGCAGAGGGTGCCGATGATGAAAGCCCCGGCGGCAAGGCCGGCGGCACGCTCGGAAGCATGGAAGCGATCCACAGCGTAGACCGCCATCGTGGTCACCGTAAGGTAGAACACCATCGTCACAAAGAGGTTCGTGGCAATCGCCAGAATGAACGGCGCAGTCCACAGCTTTTTATCTTCCGCGTACACAGTGCAGTCCGATCGGTCGGTGATGCTCCGAGCATCTTTCGTGCCCGGTTACGTGGCAGCGGGATTAGGCGGGACGGGTGGTGCTCTGGGAGATCAGCCGCACGGCAACCTCGGCAATGGCCTCGGCGGTATAGCCGTCCGAGGGGCGGTACCACCGCGATACCCAGTTGATCATTCCCAGCATCAACCGCGCGGATATAACAGGATCGTCCACGGGAATGACGCCCGCATCCATGGCCCTGCCGACCACCCCGATCCACACCCGCTCGTAGTCCCTCGTCCAGGCACGCCATCTCGCATACATCTCGGGAGACAGGCCCGCACCGCCAAAGAAGACGTTCATATACTG
>NZ_JBFREA010000031.1:0-25816 GCF_052114065.1 Specibacter sp. RAF43
CCACCAGCAGGAACAGACAATTCTGCCCAATGACACCTGAGGGTCAGTTTTTCATTGAGTCATGTTCTTGGTGGCGGGTGGGCCTAGTACTTACCTTGCCAGCTGATCCCAGACCAGCCACTACAAGACTCACAGTTTTTCATGGCCGCTAACAAACCCCGGCATGGGAGATCAGCGACTGGCCCGTCGTTGCGACAGGAAGGACAGGGCAAAACCCCGGTATTCTGGGACATCAGAAAGGTCCTTCTTTCAGCCGGGATCACAGTGCGTCGACAACACAATTTTCCCAGCGCGGATGTGACTGGCGGGCCACTCTCATTAAGACCCCGGGCTAGTACCTAATCCGGTATACAGCCAATAATTTCCGACGCGGAGACGCCATTTTCCATGGATATAAACCTACGCTGGAATTCCTGCCTTTTTTGATGGTGGGCGCTCGAGTCCGTATCGTGAAAATGGGTGATAAATTCACCCATGTCACTGGCATACGACCCTGGAATCACACTGGCGTATTCTCCATAAAGACCACGAGTATGGTTCTCGTACTCATTCAGGTCGGGAGCCAAAAATCTAGTCGGTTTATCGGTAATTGCATAATCGAACATTATCGAGGAATAGTCCGTAACGAGCGAGTCAGAAGCTAGGATTAGATCATTCAATTCAGGATAATCGCTGACGTCGAGGACCATCGCGTTGGTTGAAATATCTTTAGGTACAGTCACATTATGATGTGCCCGAAGCAGGACGAAGTACGAGTCTCCGAGTTTTTGTTGAACCTCATGGAGGTCAAGGTAACCGATCCAGCCGCGCCCTCCCGAAGGTCCCTTGACATGGTCCCGCCAGGTTGGCGCATATAGGATAACATGTTGGCTTGCCGAAATTCCAAGATCGGAGCGAATATCTTCTCGTCGCTTAGGTGCATCAGACGCTTGTAGAGCATCGTTCCTCGGATAACCTGATACTAGGAGCGGTCCCGAGTAACCGAATGCACTAGGAAAGACCTTTGCAGAGTATTCGTTCTGCGCGAGAAGTATGTCCCACGCCTCGGCTTCTCGCGACATAAGCCGACGATAGGACGCCGAGAGATACTCTTTGGGAGCATCAAGGCCAATCTTCTTTAGAGGGGTGCCGTGCCAAGTCTGAAGATAGAACTGTGCGGGATTTTTCCGGAAATAGTGCGGAAAATTATTATTATTAATCAAAACTTTGGCAGACTGAACTTTCTGGCACCAATCACGGCTGCCCACCGTTATTGTTTTGGCATACTCTGGCACACTTACCGACCCGTCCACTACGGACCAGTAGATCTCCGAATTCGGACTCTGTCTGTGCAGCTCGTCAGACAATGCCCTCGGGCTATCAGTGCAGAATTTTCCGCCAAAGCTCTCAAACACCAAATGGGTGCCAATCCGTACTGCCTGAACAGACTCAAAGGACTTGTGTATCACTCGTCGCCCGTACTTGCTTCGCTCCTCGTTCGAGAGGGCGGGGCCGATTGTAACCGCACACGAACCATTTGGAGTTTTCCAAATTGTCGCCGTTGCAGCCTCCAGCTGCTGCACCACGGGGAGTGTCCGCGACAAGTCCCGAGTCGGCTTCAGTGCGGGCGGCATGATACCAGCTGGAGCTCCATTCGGCAGGTACCTGGCAGTGTAGGCGCCGGACGGTGGCGCAATTACGTCTCGTGACCAACGCCGATTCGCCAGCCGGAAGTTATAGCGCCAAATGCCATTTCCAATCTGCTCCTGAGACTCGGGATGAATCACGTGCTTCTTAGTCTGTAGGAAGACCGGCTGATCCAATCGGGCGCCCAACCATTCCACGTCCAACGAGAATCCTGCCTCGTCCGGAGCCTGAAGGAACCCGACAACAGTCGGCTTGCCCGTCGGTGCGTCTAGATAATTATGGAATTCAGTGTTGACTGCCGAGACAAGGTCCTGCTTGCTAGCGAAACTGTGTCCGTCTAATTCAATGCCAAGTACGAGCGAGCCAGCGTGATCAGAGTTCTCGCCGAGGACAGATGCCGGGAGACTAAACGCAATCCCGGCTGTATTGTGGGAGGCAAATGCATCGTTTGCCTCGACATCGATATAGTCATTTTCGAAATTCGTGATAGTCAGAGTGTGCCGTGCACCGCTATCATTTTCGATCCACGCAGAATAGGTGAGCCCTGGTGTCCCAGAGTCGAGCCCGCGCACGAATATGTGCCCTTCCATCCTGCTGTTGCCCAATTCGTCGGTTCCGCGAATGCGTAAATAACTTTCTATTTCGAGGAATTCGGGTGCACATTCCATTGTTACATCGGGCAAGAAAGTCTTGGCATGGGCCCAATAGTTTGGCTCGGCTATAAACCGACCCTTGGTGTATCTGAGTTCCGTTCCAGTTCCCCAATCAACTCGATCCACTACCAAGTCCTCGATCATGGACTTATGTCCGGCAATGGCGAGCTCGCGGAAAATGCGCGCATGAGGATCTATATGCTTGTCGATTCCAGCAAGTTTGTCGTCGTATTCGGAAAAGCGCAGATGTAAGCCCCGGACTCCCTCTCGTAAGATATCCCAGTAGCTTTCAGGTGTGTACGGAACCGCTTCATAATATGGCAACAGATCACTGCCAAATAGGCGTTTATACCAGCCTCGGACCACCTCGTCACGACCTTCGGCTAGCATCAGATCCGTGACATGCCGCGCCACCTTCATGCGATCGTCAAGGTCGCGCATGGAGCGCTTGCCCTGCGTAATAGAACTACCATTCCCACGCAGGCGCCAGCTATAAACAATTTCGGTCAAGACATCAAATGCCTTGGCTCTTAGATATGCTCGAGCAGTGGTTTCCTGGTCCTCATAAAGAACTCCCTCCGGAATTGGTCCAACGTGATCGTCCCAAAAGGACCGCCTAAATATTTTGTTCCATAAAAAGACGTCATCCAGTATGTCGGGGAAGTCATCGATCGTCACGCCTGTAAGTCGCCGCTTGTGCAATCTTGAGGACAGCTTGGTCGTCTCCCGCTTCCTGCCGATCGACCGGTCATGCGAGCCAACTATGAACTCTGATCCGGAACCCATCAGGCCATTCAACATCGTCGCATAGGCACCTGGGCACACAACATCGTCAGAATCTGCAAATGTCAAAAAATCGCCGGTAGCCCGCTGTATTCCAACGTTGCGCGCGCGCCCATTCCCACCGTGGTCGAGTTCAACGAGCGTGACCCGGCGGTCCCACTTGGCATACTTCTTGGCGACCGACGCGGATCCATCAATCGACCCGTCATCAACCAGGATGACTTCCAGGTTCCGGTAACTTTGCCCCAGAACACTGGCAAGACACTCATCGAGATACTCTGCGACGTTGTAGACGGGAATGACCACAGACAGGAGACCGCAGTCCTCTGCATCTGTCGAAGCCATCCGGGAGAGGGCCAGCTGTAACTGCGGCGACACCGTATTGCGCAGCTTCGATTTTGCAGCCGCCGGCAGCCATGACCCGATGCGGCGAGCGATGTTCTTCATACCGATGACTCCCTAGTCGCGGCTTAGTCGCCGCCAGAAACCACGAGTATCCACGGTCCACTTGCCCACCAGTTGCTCCGGTTGGATGTCTCTGAACTTGTCATGGTCCACGAGCAGTACTACAACGTCTGCGGCTGCCACGGCTTCGACTGCAAGAACATGCTCGATATTGGCGTGCCGGGCCAGGCGTGGCGGGAGCGACTTTGCATGTGGCTCGGCGACAAGAATCCGGGCATCCGGGCGCCGGGTGGCCAGCGCGTCAACGATGTTGACGGCCGGAGATTGGCGCATGTCGTCAATGTTCGGTTTGAAGGCAAGCCCCAAGGCAGCAATTACCGGGCCATCACACTTGGACGCATGCTCGAGGACTTCCTCAACGACGCGTAGCGGCTTGGAGTCATTTACCAGCCGCGCTGTGCGGATCAGATTGGTGTTTTCCGAATCAGCGGCAACAATAAACCACGGATCCACGGCAATGCAGTGCCCACCGACGCCGGGGCCGGGCTGCAGGATGTTAACCCTAGGGTGATGATTTGCCAGGTCAATGAGCTCCCAAACGTCCACACCGAGGTTCCCACTCACAACTGAGAGCTCGTTCGCAAAGGCGATGTTCACGTCTCGGTACGCATTCTCGACGAGTTTGGACAGCTCCGCCGTCGCGGCATCGGTATGGAGTATCTCACCGTGGCAGAACGTCTTGTAGAGGGCCTCGGCTGCAATTACGGCCTCAGGGGTCAGGCCACCCACAATCCGGTCGTTAGTGACCAGTTCAATCATCACTTTGCCCGGCAACACCCGCTCGGGGCAATGAGCAAACAGCACTAATGGGCGTCCACCGGACCCGTCGATACTCAGGTCGGGCCGGCACTGGAGAATGATGTCGGCCATGTGTTGTGTAGTCCCGGGGGGCGACGTTGATTCCAGTATGACAAGCTCGCCGCCGAATAACTGTGGAGCGATGTTTCGGGCAGCGTCGTCGATATAGCTCAAATCTGCGCTTTTGTCGGCAAGGAAGGGTGTGGGCACGGCGACGATGTATGCCTGTGCGGATGGGGTATCCTTTTGTGCCCGAAGACGGCCTTGGGCGACGGCGCCTGAAACGTGCAACCCCAGATCCGGCTCAACAAACGGGACCCTCCCCTCGTTCACTGCGTCAACGGTTGATTGTGAAATGTCGACGCCAATGACGTCAAGTCCCTTGCCAGCCAGTATGGCTGCTGTTGGCAGGCCAATATAGCCGAGGCCAATAACTGCAACCGACGTAATTGCCGTGGCCGTTCCTGCTGTCTCAAATGTCGGTGTGCTCATTGGGCTCCCCATAGAATTTTAGTTCGCCGGATGCGAGAAGCTCGGCGTCTTCGACCTGCCAGGTATGCCCACTTCCGGACCGTACCTGATAGAAGTTAAATCTGTCAGCAGAGTAAATCTGCATGTCCTTCGTCACCGCAGCCTTTAGGAAACCGGAGTCCTCCCCCAGGCCGATTGCGGGAAACGGATTCGCCATCGCCACTTCGCGGGATGTGACGATTGTTGGCCCCATCACGAATCCGGTGTAGCGGTGTTCGCGTTCGCCAAATCGCAGCACGGTCGCATTGGAATCAAGCAGGTGCATGTAATGCGCCTGCTTGCCGACAATCTGGGCATTCGAATAGTCCAATGCAAAAGCCTGATCAGACAAGTAGTGGCTACCGTAGTGGTCATCGTCATCCATCTTTGCCACTAGTGTGCCGTCGGAGGCGTCTACGCAGCGGTTTAAGCACTCTCCCAGCGTCACATCCCTCTCAGCCGATAAGACTTTAACGTTGTCGAATTCGAAGCTATTCATCAAGTCCCGAAGTCGACCCTTAGGCAGGTGGAAGCCATGGGTCAGTAGCACCAACTGGACTTCGACGTCCGCTTGGCGTGCCACAGTTTTGAATATATGTTCCAGCTGTCCCGGTCTAATGGTCGGCACGAGGGTGGATATTTGCGGCCGCTTCATTGGCGACGTGCGCTCCGGAAGGGCGGCGTCCAAGACGGCCTCCGCACGGTGGGCGTACGTATGGCCCGCCCAGATCCGTCGTTGCGCCAGGTGAGTGGTTCGGTCATTGAGTTCGCGATTCATGACAAAGGCCCGGGTCAGCTGATCTGCATCCGTACGGGTGGAGGCGACGGGAACCTCGGCGGCTGAGAAGAAATTCCCGATCGCCAGGCTCGGTGCCGTGACCACAGGCGTTCCCGAGGCAGTGATCTCAAAAATGCGTCTTGCACACATGCTCGGTGAATCAGTAACTGAATTCACGTTCAAAAAGACCTTGTAGGCCTTGTAGGCGGAGAGCATCTGGTCATACCTCAAAGATCCCACGACACGAGAACTCAAGGGCGCCGGGAATTGGTATTCCGGTGAACCTCCCAATTGGCGGGAGAAAATCTCTAGGCCGCCCGTCATTCGCGTCGACGCGTCCATGGCCCCCCTAAGCACGATGTCCATCTGGTCTCGACGTTCCGGATATTTGTGGGCGAAGTACATCCCGGCGAAGGCGACGTCACGCCCGTGCCACCCCCGCAGCGGCCGCACAGGATTGTGTATAGCCGGCTGCGCCGCGAATGGCAATACGGCAATCCGGTCATGGCCTAGATCGCGGCGGTAATAGGGCAGGCGGTTTTGATCTGACGTAAAGACGAAGTCAAAGAGTTTTGCCGCGGGCAAGAAATCCGCGTAATGGGGAGGATCTTCCTTGTTCCAAAAAACTGTAGGAATCCGAGCTTCACGGCACGCAGCCAATAGTTCCACTAGCGGCTTGGCCGGGCCGTCCGGACCACCAATCTTGCCGCGCCACAGCCGCTGGTTGCCGGCCCAGGCCGACTCGATAAACACAAGCTCAAGACCTTCCAGTTGGATCGGCCAGCCTTCAGGGTCCAGTGCGATAGTGTTCCATTCGTACTTGAACGCCATCGCGGAAAAGTCATCAAGTATGACCCCTACGCGCAGATCGGCCCGTCGGGGCACCCTAGGAGATACATCAAATGGGGTGAACGACAGACGCCTTTTGGCACCCCGGCCAATCCACGCGGCCTCCACACCAGTCACACCAGTCGGGGCCGCGAACCCCAGATCGATGCGACGTCTGGTCCTCCACTCACGAACCTGCCGGGCACCACCGTGGCGCAAATGCCACATTGCCGTTCGAGCATCTGCGATTATGGCCATCAATCACTCACGACTCGGGTGCCAACCAGGTTGGTCCGAAATTCGGCACGCATCCCGTTGGCGGTCACGTTGTTGCCTTGGGACAGTTGTTTGGTGAAAGCCATATAGTGCTTCGTGACTTCCTTGGGACTTCCGTCCATGATCAGGTCACCCTTGTCCAGCCACACCACTCGCTCGGTCATGTCCTTGATAGTTGCAAGGCTGTGGCTGACCAACAGCACGCAGCCGGCTTTGGAGCGAAGCTCATCCATTCGCCGCTTGCTTCGCGCGGCGAACTGCGCGTCCCCTGTATTCAGTGCCTCATCCACCAGGAGAATTTCCGGGTTGGCACACGCGGCAATGGCGAAACGCAGCCTCGAGCCCATACCGGATGAGTACGACTTCATTGGCAGGTGAATGGATTTCTCAAGTCCGGAAACCTCAACGATTTCATCGAAACGCTCATCTATTTCATCGCGGGTGAGCCCCATGGCCAAACAACCGAGAACGACGTTCTGGTCGCCGGAGAGGTCCGGAACCAAGGCGGCGTTGACACCCAACATGATGGGAGTGCTCGAGGCGTGAATGGCACCTCCGGTCGGACGGATCTGTCCGCTAACCAACTTCATGAGAGTGCTCTTGCCCGAACCATTGCGACCGATGACGCCCACGGACTCGCCACGGTTTATCACCAATGACAATTCATTGAGGGCATTGACGGTGACCATGGCAGGCTTAGCGGCCACGCGCTGGAAGATTCTGCGAAGTCCGGTGGCGCCAATGCCTGTGTCCTCGGTCGAAGCAACCCGGTATTTCATGGCAACCCGATCTGCAACAACGCAAGGCTGATCAGGCAGGCTGGCGAAAAGGTCATCCACGGACATACGATTCCTCCCCCCGCCAGAAGAACACCATGCCCACGACAAGTGCGGTAAGGGACCACGCCCCGAGCATCAGCCATGAATGAAATGACGGTGTGCGGGCGTAAAGAACTGCGTCCCGCGTTATGTCGATGATTATGAAGGCGGGGTTCGCCTTCATCAACGCCAAGAGGGCGGGGTGGTGAACGAATCGCTCGTAGGAAAAGAAGATGGCTGACAGATACATTAGTAGCCGTAAGAAGAATGGCAACAAATGGGTAACGTCATGAACCCTGGCAATTATTCGAGCCAGAATGAGTCCCACCCCGAGGTTGAAGCAGAATTGGAGTGCCAACACCGGAGCCAACAGAAGCCATCGCCACGTGATCGTCTCGGCGGGTGGAATGACGACCACCAAGAGCAACATCGCGATAATCATTGGCACGTTGGCCAGCAACTCCCGCAGGTTGGCCCCGATGGGCAGAGCTGCGCGCGGGAAACTGAACCCCTGGACGAGTGCCTTGTTCTGCTGCATTGATCGGGCGCCGGCCATGATGGAACCCGAGGTAATTTGGTACATGAAGATGCCAATCACCAAATAACCAAGAAAATTCGGGATGCCTTGGCTGGTGTTCAGCAATATTCCGAAAACTATATAATATGTGAGTCCGTTGAAGATCGGATTCAACAACAACCATGCRCTTCCGAGCTTGTCTCGCCGCGTTCCGCTCTGAACACGGGCGCGAGCATCATAGAAGATGAATTCCTTGAAGTCCCACAGTTGCACCAGGTAATCCAAGAAGAGCGGCCGCGCCCCAACCCGGCTCAGTTGACTGATGTCCACCCGAACATCCTTGACGATGGACGGTTCGGGCAATTGGGTATTAACGGCCGTCATGAAGCGTCGTCCCCCCTTTCCGAGCTGCTGCGAGATGTGCGTACGCCGCCATGGAGGCATTCGCATTTGCCGACCAGGTGCGTGTTTGGAGAACATGAACTCTGCCGGAGAGACCCAGGCGGCGGCACGCGGTGCCATCGGCCAAGAGGTCTGATAAAACTCTAGACAGTTCCAATGAATTCCCGGCCGGCGTTAACCTTCCGTTCATATCCTCATCAATGATCTCACGAAGTGCGGGAAGGTCGCTTGCAACCACCGGCCGGGCGCTGGCCAGTGCCTCCACCGGCTTCAAGGGCGTCACGGCCCGGGTGACCGCCAAGTCCCTGCGGGGTACGACGAAAACATCCAACGCCTGGTGGTACAGCGGCGTCAGGTCCCGCGCCACCCGACCAGTGAAGATGACTTTGCCAAGCAGGCCCAGATCATCAGCCTGACGCTCGAGTGCCGGACCGGCAGTACCACTACCCACAATGAGCAACCGCAGGTTCGGAAAATTCGGGACAAGCAACGAAAACGCATCGACGAGGTCGTCCAGGCCTTCGTAGTCGACGAGTGAACTGACCGTGCCGATGTATTGCAAAGCAGGGTCCAGACCAAGTTCCCGCCGGGCTTCTTCGGGCGCACGCGGTTCCGCCAGGAATGGGCCGCCCACGGCATTTGGAGCGAGCATGATTTTTTGGGACGGCACCCCGGCCGCCACTAGGGATGCCTTCATGGCCTCGCCCAGCGTCACCACGAGATCCGCGTCCTGCATAACACGTGCTTCGCAGGCCTGGAAACGGACGTAGCGCTCGCTCTCTCTGGCACTGTCCCCACGCGTAGATGCCCAAGTATCCGCCAACAAACCGCGAACCTCATACACCCACGGGATGCCGAGCGCTTTGGCCACCGCGCCGACTACGAGCCCATTCACAAAGTGCGTTGTCGTGTGCAGAACCGACGGCCGGAATTCAAGGGCAATATCCAGGAGCCGCTCCGCTTCCTGCTGCAGGCGGGCGTCCGGTGTGGCAGCCAGGGAAGACCCGGCAATTCGCTGGTACCGGACACCGTCCACCACATCTTCGTCACGGGCCAGGACTTTGCCCACCTGGACAGGGTAGCCGAGGCGGGTCACCGCAAGGACCTCCAGCCCGGCATCACGCTGGGCAGTGAGGATCGAGTGGCTGCGCTGGGCATAACCACTTCCGGTGTGCGGAAGGGAGTTTGTGAGCAGGTGCAATACACGGTTGTCGACTGGCGTGAAGTCAATTTGCGGCAACGTCGGCGTCCCGCCGGAGTACGTCCGTAATTCCCCCGCGAGCCGGTCGTGCTGTCTGCCGGCGGCCCCGCGCCGACCCTGCAACGTCTCGACAGCGCCGGACATGTCCCCGCTGTACCACTTGCGCCGCGCCAGCGTCGCTGGCAGCTTCCTTGCACCCACTGCCCTGGTTATGAATGCATCGGCCTTCTCTGGCAGGCCGGCGGCCAGCGCCACTTCGGCGGCGATCCGGGCCCGCCTTCCGGTGACGAGAGATGCCGTATCAAGGCGCCGCCCAAGCCCATCGGCGTCACCGGAGACGTGCGCCGCGATCAACACTGGAGCCGCCGTCGAGCGAGGCATTGCACGGCACACTGCGCGGGCTGCCGGTTGCACCATCTTGGGCGGCAGGCGCCGCGAAATCTGCAAGGCGAGGAGCACGGGATCATCGGTGAAGTGCTGCGCGGCCGTAGCACCCGCGACCCACAGGTTCCTGATAATGCTCACGGGCGCGACCGGCCCGCAACCACCAGATCGGAGAGGTGGCCCATGTACTGTACCGCCAGCTGTCGGAAATCTGCATTGGCCTTGACCCAGTCCCGGCCGGACAGCCCGGCCGTCAGGCGGCCCCGATCCCGAGCGAGCTCGGCCCACAATTCAGCGACGGCCTCGGGCTTCCAGGCAACCACGTCCCCACCACCGGCTTCAGTGACGATTCGGGCGGCCTCGCCACGCACAATTGCCGTCATGTGCCGGCCAATCGCCAGGACTTCATAGGTCTTGGAAGGAATGGTGGTCTCGAACGACTTCCAATCATCTCGCAGCGAGACGACACATGTATCCGCCGACCGATACCGGGCAATGAGGTCGGCACCATACAGGGGCGGGTGAAATGTCACGGGCGCGTTCAAGGCACCGGCGAGCTTGAGGAGGTCCGGACGTCGCGTTCCGTGGCCGACCATGTGCAGGTGCATCAAATCGCCGCCGACCAGGGCGCTGGCCTTCACGATGACATCCAGGCGCTGGCTTTCGCCGTGGTTGCCCAGATACAGGACTTCCAGTTTGTCGCGCTCGGCCGGGGGCGCCTCGAGCAGCTGCACGGCCTCAAGATCCAGTCCGTTGGTGACGGTGACAACGTTCTTCACGCCGCGGGCCCGCAGCGTCTGAGCAAATCCATCGGTCACCGTCACCACAAGGTCAGCGCGGCGTTGAATTGCTTCCACGACGCGTTCGACGACGCTCTTGACCTGGCCTTTGACCAGACGCGCGTCTCGAGCCAGATCCGGCCAGGCATCGCGCATCTCCACGACCAGTGGCACACCGCGCAATCGCGCCACAAGGTAGCCGGCCACCAAAATCGGCAGGCTGGGCGCGGTGGCGATGACGACGTCGGCCTTGCGCCACATCAGAGCCGTCGGAATCGACATCGCGGCGGAAAATACCTGATCCACAAGCCGGGCGGCGTGGCGGTTGCCACTGTGCCGCAGATAGGGAACACGCTTGATGCGTTCACCGAAAGGTCCGCGCTGGCCCCGGAACGGAGTGCCGGCCTCGCTGCGCGGGAGCCGCCGCCGTCCCTGCGGAAAGTGCGCAACCGGCGTCACCACATCGATGTCCCATCCGGCCTTGCGGAACTCACGAATCAGGGTGGTCCAGCGGCGCTGCGGCGGGCTGTGCTCCGGCCAGTATGAGTGGGCCAGGAGCATGATGCGCATGGGCTTCTTCTTGCGCATTTGCGCCGCCGTCCGCGTCAGATGGCGAACGGCCGGATCAATGCCAGTCATAAGCTGCTACTCCCCCACCACGTTGTGGCCGTGCTTGCCGCGCGGCCTCATGACCCGAAAGTAGAACGCGCCGAGACCTATGAGAATGGCGATTGTCATGGCCTGGATCAAGGGCGAACTGCCCGCTGCGGAGGCAAGTTTGGTGGCCGTCTCAATGTTTGGTTGGACCTGGAACGCCACCAGTGCGTCATTGCGTGCCTTTTCGGCTCTCGCCAGGCCCGCTGCCGTCTTGGTCGGCGCCGCCTCGGGCTTGGACGACGTCGGCGCCGCAACAGTTTCACTTGATGCGGGGTCCACGGCTGCGGTCCCGTTGACCATGAAGGGATCAGGTATTTGCTCCACGGGAGCCTGGACGCCATGACTCTGAGTCGGAAGCGGCACAGGGGGAAGGACAGGCGTCTTTGCAGGTGGGGCGGGAGTGTCAACCGGTGGGCTAGAATCCTCAGGCGCCGCGGTATCCGCGGGCGGGCTCGAATCCTCAGGCGCCGGCGTATCGACCGGCGGGCTCGAATCCTCAGGCGCTGCGGTATCCACCGGGGTGTCCGACGGGGTAGTCGATTCCTCGGTCGGTGTCAGGACTTCAACAACGGTCGTGTCATTCGGAACCGATTCTTCGGCAGTGGCCGGCTGAACGCCCAACAAAGCGGGGACCATAAAAGCTACCGCCACTATTAAAAGGCGCGCGATCCAGCGCCGCCGGGTTCCTGATCCCAAGTTGATTCCCCTACTATCATGCCGAGTGCGCCTAAACGGGCGGCGCTGGCGTCCAGAGACCTTTCGATTCCGTGGGCAACCACATTCGTTTTTTATTGTCGCATGCCCGCCGCGGTATCACACTTTCCTGGATATTCCCCAAGGCTGCGTGTCGAATTTCTAATGATTGCGAGCCATCGATTGCGGCCACCCTCGACGGGTCAGTCGGCTACCCCAGCCCGGCACCGGCCAGGTATGACCCGAGCGAATCCTTGGTGAGGTTGGAGGCAATGGCCGTGATGGCGTCGTCGTCCCTCAGGACGATGGACTGGCCGTCCGTGCTGGTGCCCGTGCCCAGCGTTGGCAGGGTGAAGGACTTCACGTCCGCGCCGCGGACGTCGCGCAGGCTCAGCGACAGGGCGCCGACGGCGGCCGAGTCCAGGCCCTTGTCCACGCTGAGGTAGGGGGAGACCTGGTTGACGAGGTCGGTGACCTTGACGGGGTTGGTCAGCGTGCCGGGGGTCAGGACGGCGTTCAGGACCGCCTTGAGGAAGATCTGCTGGTCCTTCACGCGCTGGTAGTCGCCGTCCACAAACGCGTACCGTTCGCGCACAAACGCCAGGGCCGCATCGCCGCTGAGCTTTTGCGGGCCGGCCGCGAACGTGTAGTCCGCCGTGTACGCCTTGAAGGCGAAGGGGACATCCACCGTGACCCCGCCCAGGGCATCCGTGATGGCCTTGAACCCCTCGAAGTCGACGATGGCCACGTGGTCAAGGCGGTTCTTGAACAATCCCTCCAGGGTCTGCACCACCAGGGGCACGCCGCCGAAGGCCATGGCCGCGTTGATCTTCGCCTCGCCGTGGCCGGGAATGGCCACCCAGGTGTCGCGCATGATGGACATCATGTACACGTTTTGGCGGTCCGCCGGGATGTGCACCCACATCATGGTGTCCGAGCGCTGGTCCGACGGCTGCCCGCCCTCGGCCAGGTTCACGGGGTCCCCGCGGCTGTCGCTGCCCAGCAGCAGGATGTTCATGGCTTTCGCGGCCGGGCCCTCCGTGGGCTTGACCGGCCGGGACGTCTCATTCGGGAAGGCATGGGCGATCTTCTGCGTCTTGGTGTCGAAGCTGTGGGCCAGGTTGTAGACGAACAGGCCGCTGACCACCACGGCCACCAGGAACATGGCCAGAAAGGTCAGCAGCACGCCGCGGCGGATATTGCGCCGGCGGCGGGCCGAGATGGGGGCATCCACTTCTTCGCTCATGTGGGCCATCATTTCACCCGCTATTGGGATTTGGCTCCTTTGGGCCCGTGTTGGTGCCTTCGCCGCTGGGGCCTGGCGTGTGCTTTCTCGGGCTAGGCTTGATTCATGCGTTTTGATTCCGTGTCCCGGCTGGCTGTGCCGTTGGCTGCCGTTTCCCTGCTGTTGGCCCTGAGCGGGTGTGCGCCGTCCGTGGAGGTCTCCGCGGCCAAGGACTCCAACAATCCCGCGTGCGCGCCGATGATGGTGGCGCTGCCGGACTCGCTGGCGGACGCGCCCCGGCGGACCACCTCCAGCCAGGCCACCGCGGCCTGGGGCGATCCGTCCCTGGTGGTGCTGCGCTGCGGCGTCACCGTCCCGGGCCCCACCACGGACAAGTGCGTGGGCGTCAACGGCGTGGACTGGGTCATCAAGGAGGGGAACCCCACCTGGACGCTGACCACCTACGGCCGGACGCCGGCCGCCGAGGTGGTGCTGGATCCGAACAAGATCCCGTCCAGCACCGTGCTGGCCGAGCTCTCCAGCGCCGCAGCAAAACTCCCCAAGACGCGTGAGTGCGTTGGGCCCGGCGACGTGAGCATCCCTACCCCCGGCTGATACCCGCCGTTGGCGGTACCCGCACCTAGCATCTGCATGGTAGCTCGCCTACAGTCATCCTCAGTAGAGGTGGTTCGTTGGACCGAGAGGAAACGACAATGGGGTGGGTTTCCTTCGCCAAACGCCATGAATGCCCACGACCCCATCCCCCAGAGCCGGATCCTGACTGCCGTTTYGCCGGTGGCGACGAGCTGGAAATTGGCCGGCGAGTTCTGGAAATGCTCCTCACCTCGCCCACCTGGGTCGACCGCAGGGTTGATTCGTTGAGGTTGGACCTCGCCGGCGACACGCGACGGCATGTTTCCATCAACTTCACCCTCGCGCGGCGCCTGGCCATCCACGGCGCTGACAACTCGGTGATCGTGCCTTTTGCGATCATGGAAAAACAGACCATGCGCCGACTCGATACCTCGGACATCGCCGGCAAGAGTTCGTCCATATTGATTGCCGAGGAAAACTGCCGGCTGTCGCTGGCGCTCATCATGGCTGCCGCCGACCGCCTTCTTGACGGCGTCCTCAACGGGTCCGACTTGCGGGCCAGAGCGGCAGCGCTGGTCAATTGCCGCCTGGACGAGGCCGGCCGCCAAAAGGCCGACTTCGACCACTGGCTCACGTCGTCGGTGGTCGATCCGGACAAGCTTGGCCGGCTCGATGTGTTCCGCAGCCTGAGCCTGCAGTTTGCCCGCAACTTCCTGTTCTGCGCCGAGATCGACGGCTGCGTCATCGGCAGGCGCTCCGTCTTCAAATTCGCCCACGACCAGGATGCCCCGGACTCAGACCGGAAGGGCACAAAGATTGCCACCATCAGCCAGCTCGTCCCGGACTTTGGATTTGCCGCGAGCCAGCACATCGAGGTGCGGGCGCCCCAGGGGCTGTCGATTGCCAGCCTGGAAGTCCTGGACTTCGATGCCGGGGACGCCGCGGCCAGCGGGTGGACGCCGTATGACCGGCCCTCCCAGCCGCGAAATGTGGCGCACTGCTCCATCCGTCCCGTTCATCGAAACAGCACCGGTGGGTGGATCGTGAAAGTGGTGCCGGCCGCTCAAGGCCTATATCGATTCACCAAAATCTCGGTGGTCGCCGTGAGCGTCATGGTCACCCTGGGCATTGCGGTTCGCATCTGGGACACATTCTGGCTGCGCGAGACGGCCACCATCATTCCCTCCGCCTCGGGGTCGATCTTGCTCGTGGGGCCGGCCCTGCTGCTTTCCTGGATGAGCCGTCAACAGGAGCACGATCTCGCCGCCCGCCTGCTCGCCCCCTTGCGGGCCATGCTCCTGTTCTGTTCGGTCAGTTTGATCTTCATGGCGGCCCTTGCCGCGGTTCCGGTGACGCCCCAGATTTGGAATGCCGGTTGGATCGTGATCGGGCTCTGCGCGTACCTGTCCTTGGCGGGGCTTATCCTCTTTGTCACGGACAGGCCGCTGCCTGTTTTTGTCAGGAACGCCATCTATAATCGGAGCAGGAAGGGAATCAGCGATGACAAGCGAAACAGCCGCTGGTGAAGCAAGCCGCCACGACCGGCATGCGCGGCGCTGGGCCCGCACTTTTGGCCGTGACCTGCACCCGAATCAAGGCACGTCGACCGCCGACACTTTTCTCGAAGACGCCGACATCGTGATCCTTTCCGGCGGAGCCTCCCTCTTCGGCAGCCTTGACCAGCAGTCGACCGAGGAGACCACACGCGCGCAAGAGGCGCTGGCCGAGGTCCTGGAATCCTACGAGTCGAGCTAGCCGTACCGCCTGGGGTGGTTGGTTAGCCGACCGACGCCGGGCCGGCCGGCTCCGGTCACGACGCCGCGAGCCGCCACAGCGAGGTGACCTCGCGGGAGCGGGCATCAAAGAAGGGATCGCTGCCGTCCAGTGAACGTGGGTGCCTGGCCGGCGTGTCCAGCCGGCCCCTGACCAAGAGGCCGGCCCGTTCGATCCACCCGAGCAATTCCTCCCGTGAGCGCAGGCCCAGGTGCTCCGCCAGGTCCGAGACAATGAGCCAGCCCTCTCCCCCGGGTTCCAGGTGCCCCCTCAGGCCGGAGAGGAAGGCCCGGAGCATGCGGCTCTTGGGGTCGTAGACGGCGTTGTCCAGCAAGGTGTGGGGCGTTCCCGGCAGCCACGGCGGGTTGCAGACGATTAAATCGGCGCGTCCGGCGGGGAACATGTTGGTCAGCGTGGGCTCGACCCGGTGGGTCAGCCCCAGCCGGGCGAGGTTGTCCCGGGCGCATTCGATGGCCCGGGGTTCGCTGTCCGTGGCAATGACCTTGTTGACGCCGCGCCGGGCCAGGATGGCCGCCAAGACGCCGGTTCCGGTGCCGATGTCAAAGGCCACGCCCTTTCCGGGCAGCTCGGCGCTTGCCACCAGCTCCAGGTACTCGCCGCGGATGGGCGCAAACGTGCCGTAATGCGGGTGGATTTTGGCGTCCAGGGCCTCCACGTACAGCCCGTTCCTGCGCCATTCGTACGCACCGATCGCCCCCAGGACGTCCTGCAACGGGGTCACGGCGGGCCCCTCGACGGGACCACTGGCGGCGAGCCAGGCGTCGGCGATGTCCGGTGCGCGGCGCAACGCCACGCCGGGACCCGGTTGCAGCGGGACCAACAGCAGGCTCAGCACCCGGGCGCGTTGCGAGCGGGCCTGGCGGTAGCGGTAGAAGGCGTCGGCGACGTTCTCGCCGTCGCGCTTCTTCCCGGCCGGCGTGCGCCGGGCCATGGCCGCAAGCAGCTGCCGGGCGTTGTGGTAGTCGCCGGACCACACCATCGCCTGGCCCTGGGCGGCCAGGCGGTAGGCCTGATCGGCCGTCAGGGTGTCATCGACCGGCACCACGGACTTCGGCGCGGGGGCGTTGTTGACGGAAAGCCACTGGGCGCGGTGCTCGGCCCCGTCCTCCTGCCACCGGAGCGCGGGGGCCGCTCCGGGCAGGGAGGACTCATTGGTGGACATGGCTTAGCGCAGGCCCGTCTTGCGGGTCAGGGCCAGCTGGAGGAGCTCGTCGATCAGGTCCGGGTAGCTGAGCCCCGAGGCGGCCCACATCTGCGGGTACATGGACGACGGGGTGAAGCCGGGCATCGTGTTGATCTCGTTGATGATGATCTCCCCGGCCTCGGTGTAGAAGAAGTCCACGCGGGAGAGGCCCTCGGCGCCGACGGCGTCAAAGGCCGCGGCGGCCTGCTCGCGCACCCGGGCGATGTCGGCGTCGGGCATGGCGGCCGGGCAGCTGAGGGTCACGGCGTCGCCCTGGACGTATTTGGCCTCAAAGTCATAAAACGTGTGGTGCGCGTCCGCCATGGCGATCTCCCCCGGCAGCGAGACCCGCGGCACGGCGGTCCCCCGGCCTTCCAGCACGGCGCACTCAATCTCGCGGCCGACGATGCCGGCCTCGATCACCAGCTTTAGATCGTGGGCCCGGGCGGCCAGGATCGCGGCATCGAGTTCCTCCGCCGAGTCCACCTTGGAAATGCCCATGGACGATCCTGCCCGGGCCGGCTTCACAAACACGGGGAAGCCCAGCGCGGCCACACGGTCGCGCACGCCCTGCGGGTCCACGAGCCAGTCACGGTCCGTCACCGCCACGTACGGTCCCACGGTGAGGCCGGCGGCCGCAAACACCACCTTCATGTAGTGCTTGTCCATGCCGATGGCCGACGCCAGGACGCCCGCACCCACGTACCGGGTGTCGCTGAGCTCCAGCAGCCCCTGGACGGTCCCGTCCTCGCCAAAGGGCCCGTGCAGCAGCGGGAACACCACGTCCACGCGGCCCAATTCCTCCGGCACCGCGGCCGGGGCGGTCACCACCAGCTGGTGATCGCCGTTCAAGCGGGTCAGCGACACCGTCGCCGCCCCCTCGCCAACCTCCGGCAGGGCACCGCCCGCGAGCGACCACGCGGACAAATCATCCCCGACCAGCACCCACTGGCCGTTCTTGGCGATACCGATGGGAACGACGTCGTACTTGTCCCGGTCGATGGCGCCCAGGACGCCGGCGGCCGTCACGCAGCTGACGGCGTGCTCGCTGGAGCGCCCGCCAAACAGGATGGCCACCCGGACTCGCCGGCCGGTGCTTGGTTCAATGCTCACGCGTCAGTCGCCTTCGGATTTGAGCTCGCGGGCCAGCAGCAGCGGGCCCAAATCATCGACACTTAGCCTACCTTCCAGCACGGCCACCACGGCGTTGGTGATGGGCATGTCCACGCCCATCTTCGCCGCCAGGTCCGAGACCGCGCGGCCGGACTTGATGCCCTCGGCCGTCTGCGTCATGCGGTTGGTGACCTCCTCGAGCGTGAGGCCCTCGCCCAGCATGCGCCCGGCCGTGTGGTTGCGGCTCAGCGACGACGAGCACGTGGCCACGAGGTCGCCCAGCCCGGCCAGCCCGGACATGGTCTCGGTCCGCCCGCCCAGCGCCAACGCCAGCCGCATAGTTTCCGCCAGCCCGCGGGTGATGACCGAGGCCTTGGTGTTGTCGCCCACCTTCTTGCCCTCGCAAATGCCCACGCACAGGGCGATCACGTTCTTCACGATCCCGCCGATCTCCACGCCCACCACGTCGCTGTTGGTGTAGGGGCGGAAGTATCGGGGCGTGCACACGCTTGCCACCCACTTGGCCGTGGCCTCGTCCGCGCAGGCGACCACCGAGGCCGTGGGCTCCTGCCGGGCGATCTCCATGGCCAGGTTGGGCCCGGACACCACCGCGATCCTGTTCGCGGCGACGCCGAGTTCTTCGGCGATGACCTCGGACATGCGCGCGTCCGTCCCCAGCTCCAGCCCCTTCATCAGGCTGACGACGACGGCGTCCGGCGCCAGGTGCCCGGCCCACGCCCGCAGCTGCTCGCGCAGGGTCTGGGCCGGCACGGCGATGACCACCAGCTGGGCATCCTTGAGGACCTCCACGACGTCGGTGGAGGCGCTGATGTTCGCCGGCAGCTCGACGGCGGAAAGGTAGCGGGGGTTGCGGTGGTGATCGTTGATCTGGTCAACCACCTCGGCCCGGCGGCCCCACAGGACTATGCGGCGGTCCGTGCCGGCCGCGGCGTCGCCGAGAACCTTGGCAAACGTGGTTCCCCAGCTGCCCGCGCCCAGCACGGCAATCTTGGCCGGCGCCAACCCATCCACATAGCTCACTCAACATCCCCTGTTTCTGTAGTGCCGGCGTCGTCCTTATTTTGCTGGTGCGTCTCCGGGTGCGCCTCCGGTTGCGCCTCCGGGACGGGCTTGGCGCCGCGCTCGACGAAGCGCCCGTGCGTGGACTGGTGGTGGGCGGTGGGGTCCCAGCGCCCGGCCGGCGCCTTCTCCCCGCGCAGCGTCTCCAGCAAGGCGGTGATGTCCTTCATGATGACCTCCGTCATGGCCTCCAGGGTGGCCTTGTCGCCGGGAAGGCCCATGAAGGCGCTGAGGTCCACGGGATCGCCCACCAGCACGCGCGCCTTCTTCCGGGGGAAGATCTTGAAGCTCTTGGCGTAGCGCGGGAACACCTCCTGGGCGCCCCAATGCGCCACGGGGATCACCTTGGCGCCGGTGTTCAGGGCCAGCCGGGCGGCGCCGGTGCGTCCCTTCATCGGCCACAGCTCCGGGTCCCGGGTGAGCGTGCCCTCCGGGTAGATGACCACGGCGCCGTTGGCGGCCAGCACCTCCCGGGCGACGTCCAGCGACGCGCCGGCCCCCGCGCCGCTGCGCTCCACCGGAATCTGGTGGGCGCCGCGCAGGACCGCGCCCAGGACCGGAGTCCGGAACAGCCCGTCCTTGGCCAGAAAGTGCGGCATGATGTTTTGGTTGTAGAGCATGTGGCCCACCACGATCGGATCGATCTCGGTGCAGTGGTTGGGTGCCACGATGAAGCCCTCGTCGCGGGGCAGCTTGTCCGTGGCCAGCCACTCCTTGCCGGTCAGCACGTTCATGATGGGCCGGGCCACCCCCGCCAAAATACCGAAGAAGGCCCGCGTGCCCACGGACATTGTCTTGTTTTTGGTCACCGGGGCTACACCAACGCCTGGGCGGAATCGCGGACGTCAAAGTCCGCGCCCAGGCCGGCCAGCTTGTCCGTGAATTTCTCGTAGCCGCGGCTGATGATGTCGATGCCCGTGACGGTGGAGGTGCCCTGGGCGGCCAGCGCAGCAATCAGGTGGCTGAAGCCGCCGCGCAGGTCCGGGATGTCAATGGTGGCGCCCGTGAGCGGGGTGGGGCCGGAAATCACGGCCGAGTGGATGAAGTTGCGCTGGCCAAACCGGCACGGGACGCTGCCCAGGCATTCGCGGTGCAGCTGGATGCTGGCGCCCATCCTGATAAGGGCCTCGGTGAAGCCGAAGCGGTTTTCATACACGGTCTCGTGCACGATGGACACGCCCTCGGCCTGGGTGAGCGCCACGACCAGCGGCTGCTGCCAGTCCGTCATGAACCCCGGGTGCACGTCCGTCTCCAGCACCAGCGGCCTGAGGTCGCCCTGGCGGTAAAAGCGGATCCCGTCGTCGTGGATGTCCATGCCGCCGCCGATCTTGCGGAACGTGTTCACGAACGTCATCATGTCGCGCTGGCTGGCGCCCTCGACGTAGATGTCCCCGGACGTGACGAGGGCGGCCGACGCCCAGGAGGCGGCCTCGTTGCGGTCCGGCAGGGCCGTGTGGACGTAGCCGGACAATTCCCGCACGCCCTCGATGCGGATGGTGCGGTCCGTCTGGACGGAGATGATGGCGCCCATTTTTTGCAGGATCGCGATGAGGTCCACGATCTCCGGCTCCGTGGCCGCGCCGCTGAGCTCGGTGATGCCCTCGGCCCGGGTGGCGGAGAGCAGGACCTGCTCCGTGGCGCCGACGCTCGGGTAGGGCAGGGAGATCTTGGTGCCCTTGAGACCGTTGGGGGCGGAGATGAGGATGCCGCCGCCGGTCTTGTCCACCACGGCGCCGAACTTGCGCAACACCTCCAGGTGGTAGTCGATGGGGCGGTCACCGATCTTGCAGCCGCCAAGATCGGGGATGAATGCGTGGCCGATCGAGTGGATCAGCGGGCCGCACAGCAGGATGGGGATCCGGGAGTCGCCCGCATGCGTGTTGATTTCCGCGCTCGAGGCGGTCTTGGCGTTGGCCGGGTCCATGGTGAGGTCCCCGGTGACGGGGTCCTTGACCACGGTGATGCCGTGGATCTGCAGCAGCGACGTGACAACCTCCACGTCCTTGATCTCCGGGACGTTGCGCAGGGTTGAGGGGGCATTGCCCAAAAGCGCCGCAACCATGGCCTTGGGAACCAGGTTTTTGGCTCCGCGAACCTGGACGCGTCCCGTCAGCGGAACACCGCCGCGGACCGTCAGAATTCTGCTCATATACACACATCCCTTGTTCCAACACGGCCTCCCTGGGGGGCGGGAAGCCTTCGTCAAGCATAGTTTCTCGGCTTCGGATGCCGAAATGGCCCGCCCCGGGGCGCCATGACGCCGTTGCGGACATCCGCGCATGGCCGGCCATGCGCGGATGTCCATTTGGGCGTCATGGGTCCGCCACGGCCGTCCGCCCGTTCCTCCACACCGGACTGGGCGCCGGGCCTCCTCCACAGTGGACCGGGCCGCGGTGCCGCCGGTGGCCCACCGCGCGCACCATGAAGGCATGAGCAATTTTCAGGTGCCGGAATTCATCCGGGCGGAGAGCAAATATGTTCGCGAACATGACGCCCGGCGCCTGTCGCGGCTCGCCGCCGCCGGAGACATTGTCCGCATCCGGCGGGGCCTGTACCTGCCCGCTGCGCTGTGGACGACACTGCCGCCGTGGCACAAGTACCGCGTGCGCGTCCAGGCGGTGCATGAGCTGGCCGCCGGAACGCCGGTGTTCGCCCGGGAATCCGCGGCCCAAATCATGGGCCTGCCGCTAATCGATGCCCCGCAACTGGTTCACACGGTGGTTCCGCCGGGGCAGGGCGGGGGCCGCAGCAGCGCGGGAATACGCCGGCTGGAGGCTGTCCCCGGCGACCCCGATCCGTGGGTCATGTTTGGGCTCCGCGTGACACCGCCGGTGCAAACGGCCAGGGACCTGGCGCTGCGGCTGCCCCTGGCCCGGTCGCTGCCGGCCATGGATAAGGTGCTGTCCCAAAAGGTCCTGCCGGGTTCGCCGCCGGGCGTGCGGCTCATCTTCCGACCCGCTGATGTGGAAGAGGCGGTGGGGCTGCTTCCCACCGAGGCGCAGCGGGGCCGTGTGCGACGGGTGCTCGCCGTCGCGAACGGGCTCTCCCAGTCGGCGGGTGAGTCGTGGAGCCGGGCCATCATGATCCAGCACGGATTCCCGACTCCCAGGCTGCAGGTGCCGTTTCGCGACGCACGGGGGCTCATTGGCTACCCCGACTTCGACTGGGAGGAGTTCAAGGTGCTCGGCGAATTCGACGGTCAGGAAAAGTATTCACAGCAACGGTTCCTGAAGGGAAAGACGCCCGCCGAAGCGGTCGTCGCCGAAAAGAACCGGGAGAACCGGCTGCGCGCCCTCGGCTACACCGTGGTCCGGTGGGAGTATGCCGACCTCCGGCACCCGGAGCGGCTCGTCCGGCTCCTGCACGACGCCGGCCTGCCGCACGCCTGACCGGCCCGCGGTGGGCTGGGCCGCGGCGGCTAGCTCTTGGCCGGCAGCGTGGTGGGCTTGTAGGACGGGCGGGTGGCCTCGAACGCGGTGATGTCTGGTTCGTTGCGCAGGGTCAGGCCGATGTCATCCAGGCCTTCCAGGAGGCGCCAGCGGGTGTAGTCGTCGATCTGGAACGGCGCCACGACCGAGCCGCAGTGCACCGTTTTGCTGGTCAGGTCCACGGAAACCTCGGTGCCGGGGGCGTTCTCGAGGACCTTCCAGATCAGCTCGATGTCGTCCTGGGCGACCTCGGCGGCGAGGAGGCCCTGCTTGCCGGAGTTGCCGCGAAAGATGTCGGCGAAGCGGGAGGACAGCACGGCCTTGAAGCCGTAGTCCTTCAGCGCCCAGACGGCATGCTCGCGGGAGGAACCGGTGCCAAAATCCGCGCCGGCCACCAGCACCGAGCCGCGCGTGAAGGGCTCCTGGTTGAGGATGAAGTCCGGGTTCTTGCGCCACCTGGCGAAGAGGGCATCCTCAAAGCCGGTGCGGGTGATGCGCTTCAAATAGACAGCCGGAATGATCTGGTCCGTGTCCACATTGCTTTGGCGCAGCGGAACCCCAATGCCGGTGTGGGTGGTGAATTTTTCCATTGAGGGCTCCTTAAGCTACGTTGCTGGCGGGCTGGGTCCGGGACTTGCCAGAGGCAACCGCCGGGTCGAGGTCCGACGGCGAGCTCAGGGTCCCGCGCACGGCCGTGGCCGCGGCGACGACGGGCGAGACCAGGTGTGTGCGCCCGCCCTTGCCCTGCCGGCCCTCGAAGTTGCGGTTGGACGTGGAGGCGCAGCGCTCCCCCACGGCGAGCTGGTCCGGGTTCATGCCCAGGCACATGGAGCAGCCGGCGAACCGCCATTCGGCGCCAAAGTCCAAGAACACCTGGTCCAGGCCCTCGGCCTCGGCCTCGAGCCGGACCCGGGCGGAGCCGGGCACCACCAGCATGCGGATGTTCGGGTCCTTTTCGCGGCCGCGGATGATGTCCGCGGCGGCGCGCAGGTCCTCGATGCGGGAGTTGGTGCACGAGCCCAGGAAGACCGTGTCGACGCGGATCTCCTTCATGGGCGTGCCCGCCTCGAGGTCCATGTAGGCCAGGGCACGCTCGGCGGCGGCCTTGGCGTTCTCATCGCCGAAGTCCTCCGGCGACGGCACACTGCCGCTCAGGGACACGCCCTGGCCCGGGTTGGTGCCCCAGGTGACGAACGGTTCGAGCGTGTCGGCGTCCAGGAAGACCTCGGCGTCGAATTCGGCGTCGTCCTCGGT
Source organism: Specibacter sp. RAF43 (assembly GCF_052114065.1). Lineage (NCBI taxonomy): Bacteria > Bacillati > Actinomycetota > Actinomycetes > Micrococcales > Micrococcaceae > Specibacter > Specibacter sp. RAF43. The sequence goes on from NZ_JBFREA010000031.1 coordinate 23,840, forward strand.
GGCCAGCGACTTCCAGTACTCGAGCGCGGCATCCCAGTCCGCGCCCTGCGGCGCGTGCGGGCGGTCCTTGAGGAAGGCAAAGGTGGTCTCGTCCGGGGCGATCATCCCAGCCCGCGCGCCCGCCTCGATGGACATGTTGCACACGGTCATGCGGGCGTCCATGGACAACGCCCGAATCGCGGAGCCGCGGTATTCCAGGACGTAGCCCTGGCCGCCGCCGGTGCCGATCTTGGCGATGATGGCCAGAATGATGTCCTTGGAGCTGACGCCCGGTCGCAGCGTGCCCTCGACGTTGATGGCCATGGTCTTGAACGGCTTCAGCGGCAGGGTCTGGGTGGCCATGACGTGCTCGACCTCGGAGGTGCCGATGCCGAACGCCAGCGCACCGACGGCGCCGTGGGTGGAGGTGTGCGAGTCGCCGCACACCACCGTCATGCCCGGCTGGGTCAGGCCCAGCTGCGGACCCACCACGTGCACGATGCCCTGTTCGGCGTCGCCCAGGGAGTGCAGCCGGACGCCGAATTCCTTGCAGTTGTTGCGCAGCGTCTGGATCTGGGTGCGGCTGGTGAGGTCCGCGATGGGCTTGTCGATGGCCAGCGTGGGCGTGTTGTGGTCCTCCGTGGCGATGGTCAAGTCCGGGCGGCGCAGCGGCCGGCCGGCCAGGCGCAGCCCCTCAAAGGCCTGCGGCGAGGTGACCTCGTGGAGGAGATGAAGGTCGATGTAGAGCAGATCCGGTGCGGCGGCGTCGCCATCCCCGTCGCCCTGCGTCACGACGTGGTCGCGCCAAACTTTCTCGGCCAGCGTCTTGGCGACCCGTCGCGGGGCCCCCGCCGTTGCGGCCGGCACCTGTGCTGAGTCGCCCGCTGCGGGTGTGGTTGCCTCGGTCACGGCCAGCTCCCTTCATCGATTGAGCCGATGCGCCGCTTCCGTTTCTTCGTAGAATCGGAAGGGAGGCGCGGTGCTCGGTGGTTGGTATGTCTCTACTGTTCCAGCCTCCCGTACACGGAGGCCAGCCCGTCGATTTGCATCTCACATAATGAGACGTCAATATCATTACATGGACAATTCTAGCGGCGTTGGCGTCATCGATAAAGCAGCCCTTGTGCTTGATGCACTGGAGGCCGGCCCCACCACCTTGGCCCAGCTGGTGGCGGCCACCGGTTTGGCCCGGCCCACCGTGCACCGGTTGGCACTGGCCCTGGTACATCACCGGCTGGTCAGCCGGGACATGCAGGGCCGATTCGTGCTCGGCAGCCGGCTCGTGGAGCTGGCCTCCGCCGCGGGCGAGGACCGGCTGATCGCCGCCGCCGGCCCGGTCCTGCTGCAGCTGCGCGATTCCACCGGCGAGAGCGCGCAAATTTTCCGCCGCCAGGGCGACTCCCGCGTGTGCGTGGCCTCCGCCGAGCGGCCCATCGGCCTGCGCGACACCATCCCGGTCGGCACCCAGCTGACCATGAAGGCCGGCTCGGCCGCGCAGGTCCTGCTCGCGTGGGAGGACCACGAGCGACTCCTGGAGGGCCTGCACAACGCCCGCTTCACCCCCACCGTCCTGGCCGGCGTGCGACGGCGCGGCTGGGGTCAGAGCCTGGGCGAACGCGAGCCCGGGGTCGCGTCGGTCTCGGCGCCCGTGCGCGGGCCCTCCGGCCGCGTGATTGCCGCCGTGTCCATCTCGGGGCCGATCGAGCGCCTGACCCGCCAGCCCGGGCGCCTGCACGCCGAAATTGTCTGCAACGCCTCCCGGATCCTCACCGAGGCGCTGCGCAAGACCGCCGACTGATCCCCGCAGCCCCGGGAAGTGACCCGCAATAGATGTCGAAAAATCGCGAAATTGAGCCTGTTGCGTTTTGATTTTGGGTGGGCGCGGGATTGGTGCTGCTGCTGGGGGCGGGATCGCTGGCCTCGCGTTGGAATCGGTGCTGGATCGTGAGTTGGGGCCGCACCACGGCTTGTGGTTGTGGGGTGGCCCCTTTTTGGGGT
>NZ_JBFREA010000032.1:0-24768 GCF_052114065.1 Specibacter sp. RAF43
CCCTCGCCGCGTCGGCGGAGCTGGCCGGGCGCGGCCCTCGCCGCGTCGGCGGAGCTGGCCGGGCGCGGCCTGCGGGCCGTCGTGCTCACGCACCGGCCGGCGTCGGACACCCAGCGGACCGCCGGGCCAAGCGGGCCAACAGCTGCGCAGGATGCCTTTTCCCTGGCCGGACTCACCCCCGTGGTCCTCTTGTCCTTCCGGGAAAGGGTGCGCCCGGATGCGGCGGCCACCCTGGCCTACTTTCGCGAGCAGGGCGTGGCCTTGAAGATCATCTCCGGGGACAACCCGCGCACCGTGGCCGCCGTGGCCCGCCAGGTGGGCTTCGTCTTTGACGGCGACGGCTTCGACGCGCGCGGGCTGCCGGGGGACCCGGAGGCGCTGGCCGACGTGCTGGCCCAGGAAAGCGTGCTGGGCCGGGTGACCCCGGAGCAGAAGAAGGCGATCGTGCTGGCCCTGCAGGGCCGCGGCCACGTCGTGGCGATGACGGGCGACGGCGTCAATGACGCGCTGGCGCTCAAGCATGCGGACATGGGCATCGCCATGGGGACCGGCTCGGCCGCGACGAAGGCGGTGTCGCGGCTGGTGCTGCTGGACGGGCAGTTTTCCCACCTGCCGTCGGTGGTGGCGGAGGGGCGGCGGGTGATTGCCAACGTCGAACGCGTCGCCAACTTGTTCCTGACGAAGACTTGTTACGCCATCCTCATTTCCATCACCATCGGCATCCTGTTGTGGCGGTACCCGTTCCTGCCCCGGCAGCTGTCGATCGTCAGCTCCATGACCATCGGGATTCCGGCGTTCTTTTTGGCCCTGCTGCCCAACAGCCGGCGCTACCAGCCCGGTTTCCTGCGCCGGGCGCTCCTGTTCTCCGTCCCGGCCGGAACCATCCTGGCCGGCTGCATCCTGGCCGTCTATTCCTTTGCCCGCGCCTTCCCGGACCCGGCCCTGACGGAGGCGCAGGCCGTCTCCACCGCGCAAACGGCCACCACGATGACCGTGCTGCTGGTGGCCCTGTGGGTGCTGGGCGCCCTGGCGCGTCCCTTCGACATTTGGCGTTCCCTGCTGGTCTCCGCCATCGTTGCCGCCCTGGCCCTGATCATGGTCGTGCCGTTCTCCCGGAACTTCTTTGCCCTCAACATTCCGGCCGGGCCCCTTTTAGCGGTTACTATAGGCGTAACTGCCACCGGATGCCTGGCGATCGAATTGCTCTACCGGTTCCTGAAAAAACGCGGGGCAGTCTCCGAGCGCGAGTAAGGTGTGCCTAACTGGCACCCGAGGTCTTGCGTGGCAAAGATAAAAGTAGTGGCGAGAGGAGTCCATCGATGACAAATGTGGACAGTTTTGGTTCCAAGGGCGTACTTAATGTCGCCGGAACCGATTATGAGATTTTCCGACTGAGCTCCGTTGAAGGCGCAAAAGCCCTTCCGTTCAGCCTCAAGGTATTGCTGGAGAACCTGTTGCGCACCGAAGATGGTGCGAATATTACGGCGGACCATGTACGTGCATTGGCCGGTTGGGACCCGAATGCGGAGCCCGACACGGAAATTCAGTTCACCCCGGCCCGCGTCATCATGCAGGACTTCACCGGTGTTCCCTGCATCGTCGACCTGGCCACCATGCGTGAGGCCGTCAAGGAGCTCGGCGGTGACCCGACCCGGGTGAACCCGTTGGCTCCCGCCGAGATGGTCATCGACCACTCGGTTCAGATTGACGTTTTTGGCAACTCCGGCGCCATTGAGCGCAACATGGAGATTGAATACCAGCGCAACGGCGAGCGGTACCAGTTCCTGCGCTGGGGCCAGAGCGCGTTTGAAGACTTCAAGGTCGTCCCCCCGGGCATGGGCATCGTGCACCAGGTCAACATTGAGTATCTGGCCCGCACGGTCATGACCCGTACGGTCGACGGCGTACTGCGCGCCTACCCGGACACCCTGGTCGGCACCGACTCCCACACCACCATGGTCAACGGCCTGGGCGTTCTGGGCTGGGGCGTCGGCGGCATCGAGGCCGAGGCGGCCATGCTGGGCCAGCCCGTTTCCATGCTGATCCCGCGCGTCGTCGGCTTCAAGCTGACCGGCTCCATCCCGCCCGGGGCCACCGCGACCGACGTCGTGCTGACCATCACCGAGAAGCTGCGCAAGCACGGTGTTGTGGGCAAGTTCGTGGAGTTCTACGGCGAGGGCGTTGCCGCGGTGCCGCTGGCAAACCGCGCCACCATCGGCAACATGAGCCCGGAGTTCGGCTCCACGGCCGCCATTTTCCCGATCGACGACGTCACCCTCGAGTACCTGCGCCTGACCGGGCGCAGCGACGAGCAGGTGGCGCTGGTTGAGGCGTACACCAAGGAACAGGGCCTGTGGCACGATCCCAGCGTCGAGATCAAGTTCTCCGAGTACCTCGAACTTGACCTCTCCACCGTGGTCTCCTCCATCTCCGGCCCGAAGCGTCCCCAGGACCGCATTGAGTTGGTCAACGCCAAGCCGCAGTTCCGCTCCGACTTGAAGAACTACGTTGCCGCGGACGCCAACGCCGAGGGCAACACGGTGGACGAGTCCCTGGAGGAATCCTTCCCGGCCTCGGACTCCCCGTCCTTCACCCATCCGGGCGGCCACACGCACGACACCGAGCGCGTCCTGGTGTCCGCCGCCGCGGGCGCCAACGGCCGCCCGTCCGCGCCGATCCACGTCAAGAACGAATCCGGGGTCGAGTTTGAACTCGATCACGGTGCCGTCTCGATCGCCTCGATCACCTCCTGCACCAACACGTCCAACCCGTCGGTGATGCTGGCGGCCGCCGTGCTGGCCCGCAACGCCGTCAACAAGGGCCTGGTCTCCAAGCCCTGGGTCAAGACGTCGGTCGCGCCCGGCTCCAAGGTGGTCACGGACTACTACGAGAAGTCCGGCCTGGTCCCGTACCTGGAGAAGCTGGGCTTCTACACGGTCGGTTACGGCTGCACCACGTGCATCGGCAACTCCGGCCCGCTGGACACCGAGATCTCCGCGGCCATCGCCGAAAACGACCTCTCCGTGACGGCCGTCCTCTCCGGCAACCGCAACTTTGAGGGCCGCATCAACCCGGACGTCAAGATGAACTACCTGGCCTCCCCGCCGCTGGTCATCGCCTACGCCCTGGCCGGCAGCATGGACTTCGACTTTGCCGTTGACGCCCTGGGCCAGGATGCCGACGGCAAGGACGTCTTCCTCGCCGACATCTGGCCGAACCCGGTGGAGGTCCAGGAAGTCATGGACGCCTCGATCGACCGTGACATGTTCACCAGCTCCTACTCGACGATCTTTGAAGGCGACGACCGCTGGAAGTCGCTGGAGACCCCCGAGGGCAACGTGTTCGAATGGGACCCCAAGTCCACCTACGTGCGCAAGCCCCCGTACTTCGACGGCATGAAGGCCGAGGCCGACCCGGTGGAGGATGTCACCGGCGCCCGCGTACTGCTCAAGCTCGGTGATTCGGTCACCACCGACCACATCAGCCCCGCGGGCTCCTTCAAGTCCGACACCCCGGCCGGGAAGTACCTGCTGGAGAACGGCGTGGAGCGCAAGGACTTCAACTCCTACGGCTCACGCCGCGGAAACCATGAGGTCATGATTCGCGGCACGTTCGCGAACATCCGCATCCGCAACCAGCTCCTGGACAACGTGGAGGGCGGCTACACCCGCGACTTCACCGTTGCCGGCGGCCCGCAGGCCTTCGTCTACGACGCCGCCGTGAACTACCAGGCCGCCGGCATCCCGCTGGTCGTGCTGGCAGGGAAGGAATACGGCTCCGGCTCCTCCCGCGACTGGGCGGCCAAGGGCACGGCGCTGCTGGGCGTCAAGGCGGTCGTGGCCGAAAGCTACGAGCGCATCCACCGCTCCAACCTGATCGGCATGGGCGTTCTTCCGCTGCAGTTCCCGGCCGGCCAAAACGTCGAGTCCCTGGGCCTGACCGGCACGGAGACCTTCTCCGTCGAGGGCGTGACCGAGCTGAACAAGGGCATCACGCCCAAGACGCTCAAGGTCACCGCCACCGCCGAGGACGGCAAGACGGTCAGCTTTGACGCGGTCCTGCGCATCGACACCCCAGGCGAGGCCGACTACTACCGCAATGGTGGCATCCTGCAGTACGTGCTGCGCCAGATCAGCGCCAGCTAGTCCCCACTTGCCGGCCCCAAAATCGCTGACGCGATTTTCGGGAACCTGGCAAGCGTGGGCCCACCCACTGGCCGGCCGGAGAGTCGCTGACGCGATTTTCGGGAACCTGGCAAGCGTGGGCCCACCCACTGGCCGGCCGGAGAGTCGCTGACGCGATTTTCGGGAACCTGGCAAGCGTGGGCCCACCGTCCGTGAGGGCGGGCATTCCGAGCATCGGAGTGCCCGCCCTCACGGCGTTAACGGCCGGCCCGTGTCGGGGAATCGGGTGGGAGGCGATATTGTTGGATGTTGACAGCGGATCCTTAGGAGGGACCTATGGGACTATTGGAAACCATTACGCATCCACGGGATCTGAGCAAGCTCAGCGAGCAACAAATGGTGGTGCTGGCCCAGGAAATCAGGGCCTTCCTCATCTCCAACGTCTCCCAGACCGGCGGTCACCTGGGCCCCAACCTGGGCGTGGTGGAATTGACGCTGGCCATCCACCGCGTTTTTGACTCCCCCCGCGACAGCATCATTTTCGACACCGGACACCAGTCGTATGTGCACAAGCTGGTCACCGGCCGGCAGGACTTTTCCACGCTTCGGCAGCAGGGCGGCATGTCCGGCTACCCGGCCCGGGCCGAATCCGAGCACGACATTGTCGAAAGCTCGCACGCCTCCTCTTCCCTGTCCTGGGCCGACGGGATCTCCCGGGCCCGCCAGCTCAACGGCGAAGGCGACCGGCATGTCGTGGCGGTGATTGGCGACGGCGCCCTGACCGGGGGCATGACCTGGGAAGCCCTGAACAACATCGCCGCCGACAAGGACCGCCGCGTGGTGATCGTGGTCAACGACAACGGCCGCTCCTACGCCCCCACGGTGGGCGGGCTGGCCGACTACCTGGCGTCGCTGCGCCCGGCCATTGACCACGTGCGCACCCACCGCAAGTACGAGGCCTCCATGACCTGGGCCAAGAAACGGCTGCAGGACAGCAACGTCGCCGGGCAGTTCGTCTACAAGGGCCTGCATGCGGCCAAGAAGGGCCTCAAGGACTGGTGGGCGCCGCAGGGACTCTTTGACGATCTCGGGCTGAAATATGTGGGCCCGGTGGACGGCCACGATGAAAAGGCCATGGAGGCCGCCCTGACGGCCGCCAAGAACTACGGCGGCCCGGTCATCGTGCATGCGTTCACCGAAAAGGGGCGGGGCTACGCCCCGGCGCGGGCACACCAGGCGGACCAGTTCCACGCCGTCGGGATCATCAACCCGAAGACCGGCGTGGCCGTGGAGACGCCCAGCGGCAAGTCCTGGACCGGCGTGTTCGGTGAGGAAATTGCCCAGCTCGCCGACGAACGCCCCGACATCGTGGGCATCACGGGGGCCATGCTCATCCCCGTGGGGCTGAAAAAGTTCGCCGACAAGCACCCGGACCGCGTGTTCGACGTCGGCATCGCCGAACAGCACGCGCTCACCATGGCCGCCGGGCTCGCGTTTGGCGGGCTGCACCCCGTGGTGGCCATCTACGCCACGTTCTTGAACCGCGCCTTTGACCAGCTCCTCATGGACGTCGCCCTCCACAAGGCCGGGGTGACGATCGTCCTGGACCGCGCCGGGGTCACCGGCCCCGACGGCGCCAGCCACCACGGCATGTGGGACATGGCGCTGTTGCAGATCGTGCCCGGACTGCACCTGGCCGCCCCGCGCGACGCCGTCCGGCTGCGCGAGGAACTGCGCGAAGCCGTCGCCCTCTCACACGCCCCCAGCGTGCTGCGCTATTCCAAGGGCAGGGTCGGCCCGGAGGTCAAGGCCCTGGAACGGCTCGCCGACGGCGTCGACGTGCTGGCCCGCAATACCCATGACATGCCCGGCGTCGCAGCGGATTCGGAAACGGACGTGCTCATTGTCAGCGTCGGGGCCATGAGCGAGCTGGCCCTGGACGTGGCCGGGCGCATCGGCGCCCAGGGCATCACCTCCACCGTGGTGGACCCCCGCTGGGTGCTGCCCGTGCCGCGCTCTTTGATCCAGTTGGCCGCCCGGCACCGAATCGTGATCGTGATCGAGGACGGCGTGCGCGCCGGCGGGGTGGGATCGAGGATCCGCCAGGAGCTGCGCGCCGCCGGCGTGGACACGGCCCTGAACGAGGTGGGCCTGCCGGTGGACTTCCTGGACCACGGCAGCCGCGCCGAGGTGCTCGAGCGCGTGGGCCTGACCGCCCAGCGCGTGGCCCAGGACGTCGTCGAGCAGGTGCTGGGCACCAAGGTACCGTTTGCCCGCCCGCTGCCGGGCCAGCCGGCCCCGCGCACCGGTCAGCTGCCCATCCTGTGACCGCAGCCCCCGTGCCGGCGGCGCCGGCGGAGGCCGCCCCGGCCGCGCTCCCCGTCCCCGGCGACCTAGTCGTGGCCCGGAACCGGAAATACGACGGCACGGCGCACTGGGTGGTGCCCGGGCGCTACCTGGGCTCGGACGAGCACGGGCACTGGATTTTCCAGGGCACCGGCGAGTTCATCTCCCGCCCCGGCGCCGCCCTGTACACGGCGTCGGACGCCGTCCTGCTGGTCCCGCACCTCGGCGACTGGGTGGCCACGTTCTACGGGGACCGGCACCCGGACGGCGTCGAGCTGTACGTTGATTTGGCCGTGGCGCCGTCCTGGTCGCGGATCCGCCCCGGCGTCGTCGAATTCCACCTCATCGACATGGATTTGGACGTCATCCGCAGCACGGGCCACGGCGTATACGTTGACGATGAGGACGAATTTGCCGAGCACCGCCGGCTGATGAACTACCCGCACGGCCTGTGCACCCGCATGGAGGCCGCCTGCGCAGCCCTGGTGGACGCCGTGTCCGCCCGCCGCGCCCCTTTCGACGGCCGCGACGCGGCCTGGTTCACCCTGGGAAGGACCCTGCCATGAGCAGCACCGAGACAGATAGCAACATCGTGCGCATGTACCAGACGGACGACGCCGGCACCCTGGTTTTCCGGGAAGCGTGGGTGGACGCCGCGGAGCCGGACGTGATTTTCTTTGTGGTCAACCATGGCACGGTGGGGCACCAAAGCACGTCCCAGGACATCACGGTGAACTCCGAGGAGGAGGCCCTGGGCATGCTGGCCGCGTTCGAGGCGCAGTGCCTGGCGGACGGGTACGCCGTGCTGGGACGGGACGAACAATTTGTGGTGGTGGCCCAGTTTGCGCTCAAGAACGCCCGCATCACCGACCGGGACAAGTACCTGGCGGAAAAGGCGAAGGAAACCCTCGTCGCGCACCTGGCCTGGCGGGGCAGCGGCGTGGTGGAAAAAACCGAGTTCGTCGACGGCCAGCACGGCACCGGCAAGCTGAACATCTACATCCTGGCCCCGGACGCGGCCCGCGCCGTGGCCAACATCAAGGTGTGCATCCGGGACGCCAAGCTCGACTTCACCAAGCTGAGCATCGGCGTCGCCCCCGCCACGGACCTCGCCGCCATCAAGGCCAAGCACAGCCCCACCGGCGGCACCGCCTTCACGCTCTAGCACCCTCCGTCCTTCCCGCCTCAACAGAACTGACCCGCAAAAGATGTCGAAAATCGCGTCGAAATCGCGTTTTTTCGACATCTTTTGCGGGTCAGTTTTGTTCTCTGGTGGGGAGGGGGGTTCGCTATGGTGGAATCATGACTGAATTTCGCCAAGTGGGCACCTCCGGACTGACCGTTTCCACCGTGGGGCTGGGGTGCAACAACCTGGGTCGCAGCGGCTCCGCGACCGAAACGCAAGAGGGGAGCGACGCCGTCGTCCATGCCGCACTCGAGGAAGGGATTACGCTCTTTGACGTGGCGGACATGTACGGGGCGACGCCGGGCCAAAGCGAAACGATGCTGGGCAGGGCGCTGGGCAGGGAGCGGGAGAACGTCATTGTGGCCACCAAGTTCGGCCTGGACGCGGAGGGAGCCAACGGCGTGGACTGGGGGCGGCGGGGCTCGCGCAAGTACATCATGCAGTCCGTGGAGGCGTCGCTGCGGCGGCTGAACACGGACTTCATCGACCTGTACTACTTCCACACTCCGGACCCGCACACACCCATCGCCGAGACGCTGGCGGCCATGGACGACCTGGTGACCTCGGGCAAGGTGCGCTACCTGGGCCACTCAAACCTGTCCGGGTGGCAGATCGCCGAGGCGGAATTCACCGCCCGGATGGCCGGGGGCAGCCGTTTTGTCGCCAGCCAAAACCACTACAACCTCCTGGACCGCCGCGCGGAGCTGGAGGTCATGCCGGCGGCGCGGGCCTACGGGCTGGGCGTCATGCCGTACTACCCGCTGGCCAACGGGCTGCTGACCGGCAAGTACAGCTCCGGCCGGGCCCCCGAAGGCAGCCGCCTGACCTACACCCGCCAGCACATGCTCACCGACGCGAACCTGGCGCAGCTGGCGGCCCTGGGCCGATTTGCGGCCGAGCGCGGGCTCAACGAACTGCAGGTCGCGTTTTCCTGGCTGGCGGCCCAGCCGGCCGTGGCGAGCGTCATCGCCGGGGCCACCAGGGCCGAGCAGGTCCGCCAGAATGCCGGCGCCGCCCGCTGGCTGCCCACGGCCGAGGACCTGGCCGCCCTGGATGAAATCTTCCCCGCGACACCCAGGGTGGCCCTGTTCTAGAGACCGGCGGGCCCGGGCGGAGGATGGGGCGCCGGCGGCGGGCTCAGTCGTGCAGGATGCGCTGGAACAGGACGTGGTCCTGCCAGCGGCCGTTGATGCGCAGGTACTTTTCCGCCGTGCCGATCTCCGTGAATCCACAGCGTGCCAGCACGGTGCGGGAGCCGGCGTTGTGGACCAGCGTTCCGGCCTGCAGGCGGTGCAGGCCCAGTTCCCCGGCCGCAAAGGCACAGACGTGCCGGGCCGCGGCGGTCGCCAGGCCGCGCCCTTGGCAGTCCTCGGCCACCCAATAGCCCAGGTTCCCGTTTTCGAAGGCGCCGTGCACCATGTCCGTCAGGGCGATGCGCCCCACCACGCGCGGGCCGTCGGCAAGAACCCAGTAGTGGCTGCGTCCGGCCGCCCGTTCGGCCACGGCGTGGGCCAGCAGCGACCGCTGCCCGTCCGCCGTGTAAAAGCCGTCGGGGCGGATGGGCTCCCACGGCTGCAGGTACGCCCGATGCCGGGCATAGGCCGCGGCCAGGGCCTCGGCGTCGTCCACGGCCACGGGCCGGATGGTGATGCCCTGATCCAGCAGTTCACTCATGGCTTCTCTTTTGCTAGGCGGCCAACGGCTTAGACGCTGACGGTGATCCAGTCCCCGTCGATCGCCGCGGCAAAACGGGCCAGCGGCTCCCACGCCGGTCCCGTGACGACCGTACCGTCGGAGCCCCTGAAGGTGGAGCCGTGGCAGGGGCACTTGAACTCGTCCCCGTGCGGCGCCACGGCGCAGCCGGCGTGCGTGCACACGTCGCTGTACGCCAAAACGGTCGTCTCGTCCGGCCGGAAGATCACGATCTTCACATCCTTGGCCGTGCCGGTGGCGCTGCCGCCCACGGGCACGTCGGCGAGCTTGCCGACCCGGACCGGGGTGCCGGTGGTGGGAATGGGGAGCGCGTTCCGCACGGCCGTGGACGCGGCGGGCCCGGCCGGCACGCAGCCGGCCAGGGCCAGGGCGCACGCGGTTCCAGAGGCGGCGGTGGTCACGCGCAAGACGTTGCGCCGGGTCAGGGAGGTCTCAGCAGTCATAACCACATTGTGTCAGCCGAAGCTGGGCAAATGCCATTTGGCCCCGGCTGCCGGCCCCGGCCCGACGGCCGGACGGCTACGCCGAGTGGAAGGGTTTGCCGTTGACGCGTTCGGAGGCACCCACCCGGTCCAGGTACGGTGTGATGCCGCCCAGGTGCAGCGGCCAGCCAGCGCCGAGGATCATGCACAGGTCAATGTCCTCGGGCCCGGCCACGACGCCCTCCTGGAGCATGAGCCCGATCTCCTCGGCCAGGGCGTCCTGCGTCCGCGCCAGCAGTTCCGGGCCGGTGGATGGGGACCCGCCGAAGGTCAGCAGCGCCAGGGTGTCCGCCGGCACGACGGTGGTGCCGTCCGCGGCCCGCTCCCAGAGGCCCGGCTTGCGGGCGTCGATGAGCGCCTGCAAATTGGCCGAGACCGCGATCCGCTCGCCAAACGCCGCATGCATGGACTCGGTCACATGCCCGGCCACCGGAAGGCCCACCATGGCCAGGAGGGTGAACGGGGTCATCGGCAGGCCCATGGGGCGCAGGGCATTGTCCGCGGTGTGGGCGTCGGTGCCTTGGTCAAAGGCGCGCATGACCTCGCTCATGAGCCGCAGCAGCACCCGGTTGACCACAAACGCGGCCGCGTCCTGAACCAGCACGGCCGTCTTGCCCAGGGCCTTGGCCGTGGCAAAGGCGGTGGCGAGGACGGCGTCCTCGGTGGAGGGTGCGCGCACGATCTCCAGCAGCGGCATGACCGCCACCGGGTTGAAGAAGTGGAAGCCGACCAGCCGCCCCGGGTGCACCAGGTCCTTTGCCATGGCCGTGACGGACAGCGAGGACGTGTTCGTGGCCAGCAGGCAGTCGGCGGAGACGATCGCCTCGACCTCGGCAAACACCTGCTTCTTCACCGCCAGTTCCTCAAACACGGCCTCGATGACGAAGTCGGCATCGGCGAACGCCTCCTTCGACACCGAACCGGTGACCAGGGCCTTGGTGCGGTTTGCGGCGTCCGGGCTCAGGCGGCCCTTGGCGAGCAGCTTGTCCACTTCGGCGTGCACGTGGCCCACGCCCGCCTCCACGCGCGCCTGGTCGATGTCCGTCATGACCACGGGCACCTTGAGCCGGCGGGCAAAGAGCAGCGCGAACTGGGCGGCCATCAGCCCGGCACCCACCACGCCGACCTTGGTCACGGGCCGGGCCAGCGTCGCATCCGGCGCGCCGGCCGGGCGCTTTCCGCGTTTTTGCACCAGGTCAAGGAACGCGTACACGGTGCTGCGGAACTCGTCGGTCTGGATGAGCTCGGCCAGGGCGTCGTCCTCGGCGGCAAAGGACTCCGCCTTGGTGAAGTGCTTCCCCCGCTCCAGCAACTCGATGACCCGGCCGGGGGCGGGCGCCGCATTGGCGGTCTTCGCCTCCACAAATGCCTTGGCATGGGCGACGGCGGCGTCCCAGGCCGCGCTGTTCTCCTCGCTGAGCGGCTCGGCCACGGCGTGGGGCCGGTGCACCGCTTCGACGCCGGCGATCACCCGGGCGGCCCAGGCCAGTGACTGTTCCACAAAGTCGGCGGGCTCCAGCAAGGCGTCGGCGAGGCCGAGCTTGAACGCGGCCGGCCCGCTCAGCGTGCGGTTGTTGGAGAGCGGGTTTTCAATCATGACCGTCACGGCGTTGGCGGGGCCGATCAGCCGGGGCAGCAGGTATACCCCGCCCCAGCCCGGGACCAGGCCCAGGAACGCCTCGGGCAGGGCCAACGCGCCGGCCCCCGTTGACACGGTGCGGTAGTTGGCGTTGAGCGCCAGTTCCAGCCCGCCGCCGAGCGCCACGCCGTTGATGAAGACGAAGCTGGGCACGCCGAGGTCGTTCAGCGTCGAGTAGACGTCGTGCCCCAGCCGGGCCATCCACCGCCCGGCCTGCGCGTCCCTCAGGTTCGTCACGGCCGACAGGTCGGCGCCGGCGACCAGGAAAAACGGCTTGCCGGTCACCCCGATGCCGGCGATCTCGCCCCGGGCGGCCCGCTCGCGCTGGGCCTCAAGCACGGTGCCGAGTTCCACCAGCGTGTTGGGTCCGAGCGTGCTGGGGCGGCGGTGGTCCAGGCCGTTGTCGAGGGTGATCAGGGCAAAGGTGCCGGCGCTGGGGGCGCCATCCACGGCGGGCAGCGCCACGTCCTGCACATGCGAGTGGGTGACGACTTCGTCCGGGAAGAGTGCGGCGAGTTGGTGGAAGTCCTGGGCGCTCATGCTGCGCTCCCTTCGATGCTTGCAAAATGGGGGTTTTCCCAGATGACGGTGCCGCCCATGCCCAGGCCGATGCACATGGTGGTGAGGCCGTAGCGGACCGAGGGGTTCTCCTGGAATTGGCGGGCCAGCTGGGTCATGAGCCGGACGCCGGAGGAGGCCAGGGGGTGCCCGACGGCGATGGCGCCGCCGTACCGGTTGACGCGGGGGTCGTCGTCGGCCATGCCAAAGTGGTCCAGGAAGGACAGCACCTGGACGGCGAAGGCCTCGTTGATTTCCACCAGCCCGATGTCCTCGATGCCCAGCCCGGCCAGCGCCAGGGCCTTTTCGGTGGCGGGGACGGGGCCGATGCCCATGACCTCCGGTGCGACGCCGGCGAAGGCATACGTGACCAGCCGCATCTTCACGGGCAGGCCGAGCTCGGCGGCGGCGTCGGCGGAGGCCAGCAGGGCCACGGTGGCGCCGTCGTTCAAGCCCGCGGCGTTTCCGGCCGTGACCCGCCCGTGGGCGCGGAACGGAGTGCGCAGGGCGGCCAGGTCCGCGACCGTGGTGCCCGGGCGCGGCGGCTCGTCCGCCGTGTTCACGGTCCACCCCCGTCCCGGGTTGAGGGTGGCCACCGGGACAAGGTCGGGCTGGATCTGGCCGTTGGCGCAGGCCGCGGCGAACTTGGCCTGGCTGGCCGCCGCATACGCGTCCGTGCGGTCCTTGGTGATGGCCGGGAAGCGGTCGTGCAGGTTTTCGGCGGTGGCGCCCATGGTCAGGGCGTCCGGGTCGACGATGCGCTCGGACAGGAAGCGGGGGTTGGGGTCCGCGCCCGAACCCATCGGGTGGTGGCCCATGTGTTCCACGCCGCCGGCCACGACCACGTCATAGGCGCCAAAGCCGATGCCGGAGGCGGTGGTGGTCACGGCCGTCATGGCCCCGGCGCACATGCGGTCGACGGCGAAGCCGGGCACGGACTGCGGCAGGCCGGCCAGCAGGGCGGCGGTGCGCCCGATGGTCAGGCCCTGGTCGCCGGTCTGCGTGGTGGCCGCGATGGCCACCTCGTCAATGCGCGCGGCCGGGAGCGAGGGGTTGCGGCGCATCAGCTCACGGATGCACTTGACCACCAGGTCGTCGGCGCGGATGGAGGCGTAGATGCCCGACTCCCCGGCCCGTCCAAAGGGTGTGCGGACGCCGTCAACAAAGACGACGTCCCTGATCGACCGATTTTGGTTCACCTTGGCTCCTCGTGGCAAGGACATGGATGTCGGACCCCGTGAGGGGAACGGCTGTGTCATCCATCATGTTACTTGTCAGTAACTTGGAGTTCAACGTGAGGCGCGCCGGGTGGGCGTGTCAGTCGGTCCCGGCGTCGTGCCGGGGCTCCCTGGGCGGCAGGGGCTCGGGGTGGGCCAGGGCCTCGGTGAGCAGGGCCGTCGTCGCGCCCACCTGCCAGGGCCGGGCGCCGAGTTCGGCCAGCGCCTCGGCCACGGTTTCGGCGGTGATCGGCGTGGGCGGGCGCCAGCAGATGCGGCGCAGGTGGTCCGGCGTGAGCACGTTCTCCGCCGGAATGTTCAGTTCAGCCGCGAGCGCGGCCATCCGGGGCCGCGCCGTGGCGTACCGGGCGGCGGCGTCGGGATCGCGGTCGGCCCAGATGCGCGGTGCCGGCGGCGCGTTGTGCGGGACCTGCAGCGGCGGCAGGTCCGTGCCCTTCTTGGCCTCCTGGATGGCGTGGAGCCAGCGCGGGGCGTCCCGTTTGGCGGCGCGGCCGTGGAATCCGGCCAGGGCCAGCAGGGCCGGCACGGTGGTGGGCATGGCCTTGGCCGCGGCCACGATCGCCGTATCCGGGATCAACCGGCTCGGGGCAATGTCCCGGTGCCGGGCCAGCTTGTCCCGTTCGTTCCACAGCTCCCGGACGGCGGCGAGCTGGACCCGGTTGCGCAGGGCATGGGACCCGCTGGTGCGCCGCCAGGGATCCACCCGCGGGGCCGGGACGCCGGCGTTGACCAGGTGGGCGAACTCCTGGGCGGCATATTCCAGCTTGCCCTCGGCGGCCAGCAGCGCGACCAGCTCCTCCTCGAGCTCGGCCAGGACCTCCACATCCAAGGCGGCGTAACGCAGCCACGGCTCGGGCAGCGGGCGGCGAGACCAGTCGGCCGCCGAATGTTCCTTCGCCAGGTGGAAGCCCAGCAGGGACTCCACGACGGCGCCCAGGCCCACGCGCGGCAGGTTGGCGATGCGGGCGGCCAGCTCGGTGTCAAAAAGCTTGTCCGGCCACATGCCCAGCTCGGCCAGGCACGGCAGGTCCTGGCTGGCGGCGTGCAGGATCCACTCGACCCCGCGCAGGGCATCGTTGATGATCGCGAGGTCCTCAAACGCCTCGGGGTCGATGAGGAAGGTCCCGGCGCCCTCGCGGCGGATCTGCACCAGGAATGCGCGCTGGCCGTAGCGAAATCCCGAGGCGCGCTCGGTGTCCACGGCGGCGGGGCCGTGGCCGCCGGCGAGGGCGGCGGCGCAGCGGGCCAGCGCCGGTTCGGCGGTGATCACGGTCGGGATGCCGTCGCGCGGCATGTCCAGCACCACCACCTCGGGCAGGTCGCCCAGTTCCACCCGGATGCCGTCGATGACGACGGAGGTCAGCGGGACGTCCGCCACATCGGTGGAGTTGGTACCCGGAGAACCCGTGCCCTTCTTCAATTCGGTGGACCTTTTGGTCCGTGCGCGGCTGTGGGCGGTGGCATCTGGGTTGATCATGATACCCCCAGTCTACAGAATTGCAACGGGCGCCCCTTCGAACCGGCTGGTTTGGGGGCCCAGCGGGCGACTGGGGCCCTAGTGCGGGCTAGTGGGGGACCAGGGGGGCTGGTGGCGGCGCGGGCGCGGCAGGACGGTGACGCCGTCGGGGACCGGGGGCAGCCCGGCAAAGGTGCACACCATGTGCGACCACGCCTCCAGGTGGGCACTGACGGCGGGGCCGGACGGCGTCCAGGACGCCCGCAATTCCAGGTCGATGGCGTCCGGGCGTTCGGCCAGCGAGCCGTAGCTTTCGGAGAGTATCCGCGTAGCGGTCCCGCCGGCGCTGCGGTAGTCGGCGCCGTGTTCCTCCAGGGCCTCCACCAGCCACGCCCAGGCCACGTTGCCCAGCAGGGCGTCGTTGCCGATGTCCGACTCCAGCTGGGCGCGAATGTACGTCACGATCCGGAAGGTGCCGTCCCAGAGTTCGGAGCCGTGGGGGTCGTGGAGCAGGATGAACCGGCCCGTGGCAAGCTCGACGCCGTCGGCGATGACCTCCGCGCCCAGGGCGACACCGAAGGGCGCCAGCCGGGAGGGGGCGGGAATTTCCTCGAGCGCAAGCCCGCCGCGGGGCTGGGCGGCCCGCAGGGACGCCAGCGCCGTGAGGAAGTCCGCGGGAAGCTGTGATGATGCGCTCACACAAGGAAGGCTATGTTGGCCGCGCCGCATTGCACGGCAGGCGCGCCGGTGGGAGCCCCGCCGCGGCGGCCGGGCTAGGCGCCGACCTCGGCCCGGATGGCCGCCACGAACGCATCGATGTCGGCCTCGGTGGTGTCGAAGGAGCACATCCAACGCACTTCCCGGGCGGCCTCGTCCCAGTCATAGAAACGGAACTTCGTGCGCAGCCGCTCGGCCACGCCTTCCGGGAGGACGGCAAAGACGCCGTTGGATTCGGTGGCCTGGGTGGGCCGCACGGCAGCGATGGTGTCGACGGCGGCGCGCAGCTTCGCGGCCATGGCGTTGGCGTGCCCGGCCGACCGCAGCCAGAGGTCGTCCTGGAGCAGGGCGAGCAGCTGCGCCGAAATGAACCGCATCTTGGAGGCCAGCTGCATGTTCATCTTGCGCAGGTAGACCAGGCCGTCGGCGGCTGACGGGTTCAGGGCGACCACGGCCTCACCAAACATGATGCCGTTCTTCGTGCCGCCAAAGGAGAGCACGTCCACGCCGGCGTCGGAGGTGAACTCGCGCAGCGGCACGTTCAGGAACGCCGCGGCGTTGGCCAGCCGGGCGCCGTCCATGTGCACCTTCATGCCCAGGGAATGCGCATGCTCGCAAATCGCGCGGACCTCCCCGGGCGTGTAGCAGGTGCCCAGCTCGGTGGTCTGGGTGATGGAGACGGCCAACGGCTGGGCCCGGTGCTCGTCGCCAAACCCCCAGGCCTCCTTGTCGATGAGCTCGGGGGTCAGCTTCCCGTTCGGCGTGGCCACGCCAAGGAGCTTCATGCCGCCGACGCGTTCGGGCGCGCCGTTCTCGTCCATGTTGATGTGCGCGGTGGTCGCGCAGACCACGGCCCCCCAGCGGGGGAGCAGCGACTGCAGGCCCACCACGTTGGCGCCGGTGCCGTTGAAAACCGGAAAGACGTCGACCTTCTTGCCGAACAGCGAGCCCATGACCTCGTGCAGGCGCGCCGTGTAGGGATCCTCCCCATAGGCCACCGCGTGGCCGTCGTTGGCGGCGGCCAGCGCCTCCAGCACCTGGGGATGGACGCCGGAGTAGTTGTCGGAGGCGAAGCTGCGCACGGCCGGGTCGTGCAGGCGGGCCGCGGTGGTGCGAGAGGTAGCGGTATCAGTTGTCACTTTCGAGCCTTCTTAGGAGAGAACGAGCCGCGAGCCGTTCAGCCCGGCTGCGGGAGTGGAAAAAAGCCCGACAACGGTCTGCCCCAGATGGGCGACGTCGGTGAAGCCGGGGAAGCGGCGGTCGGGGGACTTGGCGCGCATGCCGTCGTCCACCAGGGCCTTGACGGCCAGCACGACGGCGGCCGCGTGGGTTTCCCCGCCGGCCGCGCCTGCCGCCGGGCCCGCCGACTCGGCGCCCGCCAGCCCCGCCGCCAGGGCCCGGACCCAGGCCTCCGCCGCGGCCTTGACGGCCACGTAGTTGGCGTTGCCCAGCGTGGGTGCCGTGACGGCGGTGGAGGAGACGATGGCGATCCGCCCGTTGGCCGACGCGGCAATGTCCGCATAGAACGCGCGGGTGGTGTTGCGCAAGGTGGTGAGCACGGAGCGGTGCAGGAAGTCCCAGTCCGCATCGGTTTGGGCGGCCAGGTCCGGCCCGCCCCGCCAGCCGCCGACCAGGTGGACCAGCCCGTCCAGGGGGCCGAAGTCCCGGTGGATGTCCGCGGCGAGGGTCGCGACGGAGGCGGGATCGGCCAGGTCACAGACCAGGGGGACGGCACCGCCGGCGAGCTCCGCCGCCGCCTTGATCCGTCCGGCGTCGGACCCGGCGGTCAGGACGCGCATTCCGGCGCCGAGCAGGGCACGGGCCATGGCGATGCCGGCGGCACTGCTGCCGCCGGCAACAAGCACCAGCGGTGCAGGGGGGATTCTCATGTTTCCTACATTACCCACCTGGACCGTCTTCAGTTTGCTCAGGCGGCGCTCATGCCGGTGATGCCGGAGGTCGACTCGATCACGGTGTGCATCTTCTTGGCGAGGGCCTCATAGAACATGGACAGCGGGAACTCGTCATCCATGACCCGGTCGGTGATCTCGCGCAGCGAGCCGGCCAGCGGCAGGGCGTCCGGCCCCTTGGCCCACACGGACGCCGGGTTCGGGGTCAGCGTGCCGGAGACCAGCTCGTAGGCCGCCAGCCAGTGTGCCAGTTTCGGCCGGTCGATCGAGTGCCAGTACAGGTCCTCGATGGCGTGGCCCAGGGCGATCACCGCGTCCGGGATGTTGGCCCAGTCGATGGTCAGCTTCGTATCGGTCCAGTGCAGGACGTGGTGCTGGTGGAGCCAGGCGAAAAGCAGCTGCCCGCCCAGGCCGTCGTAGTTGCGCACCCGGGAGCCGGTGATGGCGAAGCGGAAGATCCTGTCAAAGATGACGGCGTACTGGACCAGCTTGGCGTGCCTGCGGGCGGCCGGGGAGGCGGCCTGGTCATGTTCGACGGCGACCGACTCACGGTAGGCGGTCAGGTCGCAGCGCAGCTCCTCCAGCGAATACAGGAAGAACGGCATGCGCTGCTTGATCATGAACGGGTCAAAGGGCAGGTCCCCGCGCATATGGGTGCGGTCGTGGATCAGGTCCCACATGACAAAGGTTTCCTGCGTCAACTCCTGGTTCTCCAGGAGCTCGGCGGCGTCGGCGGGCAGCTCCAGCCGGGTGACGTTGGCCGCCTCACGGACGACGCGGCGGAAGCGGGCGGCCTCGCGGTCCTGGAAGATGGCGCCCCACGTGAAGGTGGGGGTGGCCCGCACGGCCACGCTTTCGGGGAACAGGACGGCGGAATTGGTGTCGTAGCCCGGGGTGAAGTCGATGAAGCGCAGTGGCACAAACAGCTTGTTGGAGTAGCTGCCGGCCTCCAGCTCGCCGATGAACTCCGGCCAGATGACCTCCACCAGCACGGCCTCGACCCGCCGCGAGGTGGAACCGTTTTGCGTGTACATGGGGAAGACGACCAGGTGGCCCAGGCCGTCAATGCGGTGTTCCTGGGGCGTGAAGGCCAGCAGCGAGTCCAGGAAGTCCGGCACGCCGAGCCCGGCGTCGACCCACTTGGTGAAGTCCGCCACCGCAAGGCGCAGGTAGTTTGCGTCGTGCGGGAAGCGCGGCGCCAGCTCCGTGAGGCTCGCGGTGATCTGCGCGATGAGCTCCGCGGCCTGGACGTGGTCCCCGGTGTTGGGCACGGAACCGTCCTTGGCCTGCAGCGCCTGCAGGCTGGTGGCCGCCGCCTTCAGCCGCTGCCAGGCCGGCTCGCCGGCCACGGTGGAGTAGTCGAAGGCAACCGAGTTGCCAGGCTTGTCCATGGTGAGAGTCATGGGTGCACGTCCTTTTGCCCTGGGGGAATATTTTTTCGAGCGTACCAATAGAACAGCAGCACTTATGTCAAAGATTCCCAAGCGTTAGAGATTGGATGGCTCATGGGCGTGAAAAAGCGGCGCTGCCACAGCGTTGACGGTGCTGGGACACGTTTGGTCCCACTCGGCCGTGGCGGCGCCGCCGGGCTACTCGGTGGCCCGGAGCTATTCGGCCGCGCCGGGGGCCTTCTTCAGGCGCAGCGAAATGGAGTTGATGCAAAAGCGCTCGTCGGTGGGGGTGTCATAGCCCTCACCCTTGAAAAGGTGGCCCAGGTGCGAGTCACAGGCCGCGCAGCGCACCTCGATCCGTTCCATGCCCAGGGAGTTGTCATGCAGATACCGCACGGTGCCCTCCGCCAGCGGGGCAAAGAAGGACGGCCAGCCGCAATGGGCGGTGAACTTTTCCCGGGAGGTGAACAGTTCGGCGCCGCACGCCCGGCAGGCATACACGCCCTGCTCGGTGGAATCCCAGTATTCGCCGGTGAACGGGCGCTCGGTGGCGGCCTGGCGCAGCACCGCAAATTCCGCGGAGCTCAGTTCCCGGCGCCATTGCTCGTCGGTCTTGACTACGGATGGGGTGGCTGGGTTCTCGGGTGTCATATTGTGCACAACGTTCAGGAGTCGCCAATAAATCCCGATCCGGCGTACAAGTGTAGGACCGGCAACCCCAGCTTGCGTTGGGCCTGGTTGGCCCAGTCCAGCCGGAACGTGTCCGCCACCGCGTGCGGGCGGGTCACCACCACTGCCTGCCGGGCACCCGATTCCTTGACCTTGGCCACCAACGACGCGACGGCGTCGCCGTTGGCCACCATGCCCGTGACCTTGGCCCCCACGGACGCCAGGGCGGCCAGGGACGTCGCCAGGGTGTCGGCGGCCTCGGCCCGGACCGTCTCGGTGTCCGGCCTTTCACGAATTTCCCGCAACGCGCCCGGAAGATCGAGCATGGTGAGTTGGTCGATCACATCCACCAGCAGGTTGCGGCGGGTATCGGCCGGGACCAGCAGCACCAGCTCGACGTCGTCGTCGGGCCCGTACAGGTCGCTGATGTTGCCGGCATCCACCGCGGCCAGGGGTTCTTCGGTCAGGATGATGATCGTGTCGCTCATTGCACCAGCTTAGGCGCCGCGGGCGTGGAAACTGTGAGCGGTTGCACAAAAGTTATCCGACGCCGCGGTGCGCCGCTCGACGCCCCCGACGCGGGTGGGCAGAATGGGGGCATGGCATCTTCGGTGGGGCAATCCAACAAGTGGCTCAAGTGGGGTGCGCTGGGTGCGGCGGCGGCGGGCCTCGGCGCCGGCGCGGTCGTGACGGCGACGGCGGCCCTCGCGGCTCATTTTGCCCGCCGCGTGRTGACGCCGGAGAAGTTCCGCGCCGACGACGTCTCCGTGCTGGCCGTGATTCCCGACGGCCCGGAGCTGGCGGTGGTGCTGGAGGCCACGCCGGACACCGTCATCGAGGGCAGCTATGCGCTGTATTTCGACGGCGGCCGCGCCCACGCGGTGATCGGTGGGATCCAGTCGTACGTGCCGCGGGAGGGCAGCGTCACCCGCGAAGTGCTGGGCGTGGTGGGCGGGGATCTGCGCACGGTCACGGCCGGCTGGTGGTCCGGGAGCATCTACGCGCACCCCGAGGAACTCAACCTTGACTGGGAGGACGTTACGCTGCACCTGCCCGACGGCCCGGCCCCGGCCTGGCACGTTCCGGCCCCCGAGGCCCTGACCACCTGGGCCATCATGGTGCACGGGCGCGGCGCCACCCGCAGCGAGGGACTGCGCGCCGTGGCCACGGCCCACCGGCTTGGCATGGACGCCCTGCTGATGTCCTACCGCAACGACGGGGACGCCCCCGCCGCGGCCGACGGACGGTACGGTCTGGGGGTCACCGAGTGGCATGACGTCGAGGTGGCCATCGACTACGCCGTCGCCCAGGGCGCCAAGGACGTGGTCCTGTTCGGCTACTCCATGGGCGGGGCCATCTGCCTGCAGGCCGCGGACCGCGGCAGGAACCGCAAGCGCATCCTGGCCATGGTGCTCGATGCCCCGGTCACCGACTGGGTCAACGTCCTGGCCCACCAGGCGGAACTGAACCGCATTCCGGAAGCAATCGGGCGCTACGGCCAGCTGATGCTCAGCCATCCCCTCGGCCGGCGCATCACCGGGCTGGCCGCCCCGGTGGACCTCAAGAGCCTGGACTGGGTGAACCGGGCCGTGGAATTGCGCACCCCCACCCTGATCATCCATAGCCTCGACGACGATTTCGTCCCCTACGAGCCGTCCGTGGAACTCTCGCGCCGCAACCCCGAGATGGTCACGTTCGAACCCTTCAGCAAGGCCCGGCACACCAAGGAATGGAACGTCGACCCCGAAAGGTGGGAAAACGTCGTCGAGGCGTGGCTGCGGCCCCGCCTGGGCCGGTACGGCCTGCCCCGGAACTAAAACAGTAGGCGTCCCCCTGCGCGGAACCCGCGACCAGGTGCCTGGGGCCGCACGCCGCCGCTATCCGGGCGTGTGCGCTATGGGCGCCGTGCGGGCGTTCGTCAGGTGGATCAGTCCGCCGGGGGCGAGTTCGACGTCGTAGCCGCGGCGGCCGCCGGAGACGTAGATGGTCTCAAACAACAGCGCCGACTCATCGAGTACCGCGGGGGAGTGCTGGCGCTGGCCCAGGGGTGAGATGCCGCCCAGGACGTAGCCGGTGCGCCGCTGGGCCGCGGCCGGATCGGCCATAGCGGCCCGCTTGCGGCCGCACGCGTGGGCCAGGGCCTTCAGGTCCAGGGTCCGGTCGACGGGGACGATCGCGACCGTCAGGGTCCCCTCGACGTCGGCCATCAGCGTCTTGAAGACCCGCCCGGCCGGGACGCCCAGAACCTCGGCGGCCTCCAGGCCGTAGCTGGCCGCGGCCGGGTCGTGCATGTAGTGGTGTTCGGTGAAGGGCACTCCGGCGGCGGTCAGCGCCGTGGTTGCGGGGGTGCCGACACCTGTCTTCTTCTTGGCCATGCCCCCAGTATGGCAGCGCGATGCCCCGCCCCACCGCGGCAAACGCGGTGTGGCGGGGCATGGGCGGTCAACGCCGAAACGGCTGGTCAGGCGGGGGAGCGGACCCCGTTGGCAATCTTGCGCTTGATGCGCCCGAGCATGGCGGACATGCCGCGCATGCGCAGGGGCGAGACGGCGCGGGTCAACCCAAGCTGTTCGGGCATGTCGTCGGGAACCGCGAGGATTTCCTCGGCGGTCAGCCCGTCCAGGCCCTCGAACAACACGGAGGCGAAACCGCGGGTGGTGGGCGCCTCCGGCGGTGCCTGGAAGTACAGCCGGATGATCTCGCCGTCATCCGTCTTTTCGGCCTCGACCGTCAAAAAAAGCGGCGACTGGCATTCCACCACCTGCTCCAGGAGTTCGGGGTGGTTGGTCAGCCGTTCCGGCAGGGCCGGCAGGGACCGGGAAAACTCCAGGAGCAACAAGAGACGGTCTCGCTCTTCAAGTTCCTGGAAATCGTTCACGATCTCCGCCAGCGCCGGGGGTAGTGCCTGTGAAGTAGTCATCACGTTAAGCGTACGTTTCTTTTTCTGTTGATGGGGACCCTGGCAAGCGGGAGCCTCAGTTGGCGTTGGGCAGTTCGCCGCGCTCGGTGCCCTTGGCGATCGGCACCCGGACGCTGTTGCCCCACTCGGTCCAGGAACCGTCGTAGTTGCGGACCGTCTCAAAGCCCAGCAGGTACTTCAGCGCGAACCAGGTATGGCTCGAGCGCTCGCCGATGCGGCAGTAGGCCACGACGTCGTCGCCGGCCTTCAGCCCCGCCTCGCCCAGGTACAAAGCTTCGAGTTCCTCGCGGCTGCGGTAGGTTCCGTCGGTGTCCGCGGCGCGGCCCCACGGAATGGACGCGGCGGTGGGGATGTGGCCCCCGCGCAGCGTGCCTTCCTGCGGGTAGGCGGCCATGTGCGTGCGCTCGCCGGAGTACTCCTCGGGGGAACGGACGTCGATCAGCGGCTTGCCCAGGTGCGCCAAGACGTCTTCCTTGTACGCACGGATGGGGGCGTCGTTGCGCTCCACCACCGGATAGCCGGCGGAGGGGGTGACCGCCGTGGCGTCGGTGGTCAGTTCACGGCCCTCGGCAATCCACTTGTCGCGGCCGCCGTCGAGCAGGCGGACGTCCTCATGGCCGAACAGGGTGAAGACCCAGAGCGCGTACGCGGCTCACCAATTGGACTTGTCACCGTAGATGACGACGGTCGAGTCGCGCGAGATCCCCTTCGCGGCCGCGAGCACGGCGAACGCCGCGCCGTCGATGTAGTCGCGGGCCACGTCGTCGTTCAGGTCCGTGTGCCAGTCAATCTTGACGGAGCCGGGGATGTGGCCGGTCTCGTACAGCAGGACGTCCTCGTCGGACTCGACCACCACCAGGCCGCCGTCCTTCGTGGCGCCGTCGGCCAGGGCCGCAGCGAGCCACTGCGTGGATACCAGGCGCTCCGGGTGGGCGTATGTCGCGAACTTTTCATTGGTTTCAACTGCAACAGGCATGGTGCCCCTCACTTCTTCCATTGGCAGCTCACGCACCACGTTTGCGCCGGACTGTTCCGGACCGTCCGCATGGGGTGAGGCTGAGACGTGCTGGCCACCGGGGTGCGGCAGCGGCGCGATCTCTCTTTCAGGGTAACCACGCGGGGTCGGTATTCCTTCCCGGCGTTAACGTAGCGCAATATCTAAGTGGGTATTCTTGTACAGTGCCCGCCACGGCGTCGTCACGCATGAAAGTTTTCCCCAATGAACGGATCAGCCCTTGGTACACGTTGAGCAACTCTCCACCCGCAAGCCCGCTGTGTCGGTGGAGGAACTGCTGAAGGGGTTTGTCCCCTCCCCGCGCTTTGGCGACGTCTCCTTTGCCAGCTACCGGCCGGACCCGGCGCAGCCGTCGCAGGCCGCCGCGGTTCGCACGCTGGAGGGCTTTGGCACGTCCGTGGCCGGGAAGCCGGCCACCGGGCTGCGCAAACTCTTTGGCGGCAAGGCCAAGAAGGCGGACGGTCGGGCCGGGATCTACCTTGACGGCGGCTTTGGCGTGGGCAAGACGCACCTGCTCTCCGCCTTGTGGCATGCGGTGGAGGGGCCCAAGGCGATCGGCACGTTCGTTGAATACACCAACCTGGTGGGGGCGCTTTCCTTCCGGAAAACCGTGGAAGCGCTTAGCGCCTACAAGTTGGTGTGCATCGACGAGTTTGAGCTGGATGACCCCGGTGACACCGTGTTGATGTCACGGCTGATGCGTGAACTCGCCGACGCCGGCGTGAAGTTGGCGGCAACCTCAAATACCTTGCCCGGGTCCCTCGGCGACGGCCGTTTCGCCGCGGTGGACTTTCAGCGCGAGATCCAGGTGCTGGCCGACCAGTTCGACATCCTGCACATCGATGGCGAGGACTTCCGCCATCGCGGCCTGCCCACCCCGCCGGAGCCGCTGGCCAACAGCGACCTCGACGCCGCCATGCGCCGGGAATTTGCCGGCAAGACCGTGGCGGTGGATGACTTCGGCACCTTGGTTGACCACCTCTCGGGCGTGCACCCGTCACGCTACCGGAAGATGCTCGACGGCATCGACGCCGTGGTGTGGCGCAACGTTCATACGATCAGCGAGCAGGCGGTGGCGTTGCGGTTCGTGGTCCTGGCCGACCGCCTGTACGACAAGGATGTGCCGATCATGGGCAGCGGGGCGGCCATGGATGCGCTGTTCACGCCCGAGATGATGACCGGCGGCTACCAGAAGAAATACTTCCGGGCCGTGTCCCGGCTGACGGCGCTGGCCCGTGAGGCCCGCGAGGTCCCCAGTCCGGACGTCCAGCCGGAACCGCAGCCCGTGGGCAGCTGATATGTAGGAAGGTTTGTCAAGGGGCATAGTTGTGCGGCTCCCAGCGTTGCTGGTGGGGGCCGCTGGTTTGGGTGCTGTCCGGGTGTGGTGGTCGTGCTGGCTAGTCT
>NZ_JBFREA010000033.1:0-24427 GCF_052114065.1 Specibacter sp. RAF43
CCGGCCGACCACCCCATGAATCCGGCCGACCACCCCATGAATGGACAGGTCCCGCACAAGGCATCCAAACGGAGCCAGTCAGTTGAAGAGTCACATCCACGGGGCGGAACGGCTAGTACCCACTCTGCCAGCCAGTCCCAGACCAGCTACCACTAAGACTCACAGTCAGTCGAGGAGGCTAGAGGACGTCCGAGAGGAAGCTCTTCAGGCGGCCGGTGCGGGGCTCGCTGAACAGCTGGTCCGGCGACCCCGTCTCCACCACGACGCCGGCATCCATGAACGTCACGGTGTCCGAGACGTTCCGGCAGAACCCCATCTCATGGGTCACCACCACCATGGTCATCCCGCCCTTGGACAGCTCCGTCATGAGCGCCAAAACGCCCTTCACGAGTTCCGGGTCCAGGGCGGAGGTGGCCTCATCGAAGAACATGACCTCCGGCTCCATGGCCAGCGCCCGGGCAATCGCCACGCGCTGCTGCTGGCCGCCGGAGAGGTTGCCGGGGCGGGCGTCGGCCTTGTGCTTGAGCCCCACCATCTCCAGCTGTTCCAGCGCCTTCGCCCGCGCCTGGTCCTTGGGCATGTTCCGCAGTTTGCGCAGTGCCAGGGACACGTTCTCCACGACCGTCTTGTGCGGGAACAGGTTGAATTGCTGGAAGACCATGCCAATACGACGGCGGAGCTCGTCGGGGTTCTCGGCCAAGACCGACGTGCCGTCCAGGAGGATGTCGCCCTCATCCGGCTCGATCAGCCGGTTCATCACGCGCAGCAACGTGGACTTCCCCGAGCCCGACGGGCCGATCACCGAGGCGGTGGTGCCCTGCGGGACGTGCAGGTCGATGCCGCGCAACACGTGGTTGCGGCCGAAGGAGAGATGGATGTTCTTGGCCGTCAGGGAGCCCGGCGAAAAGTCACTCATGGTCTAGGCTCCCTTTCCAACAAGAGCGGCGGCCTCATCGGGCTCAATTTTTTCCTTCTTGCCCGAGCGCATGCGGGCGTCCATCAGGTTCACCACGTGCGTCAGGGGGATTGTCAGGATCAGGTACAGGACCCCGGCCGCCACCAAGGGGGACAGGTTTCCGGAGTTGGCCGCCGCGTCATTGCCGATGCGGAAGATTTCACGCTGGCTGGCCAGGAGTCCCAGCAGGTAGATCAGGGAGGAGTCCTTGATCAGGGAAATCAGCTGGTTCACCAGGGCCGGCAGCACGCGCCGGATGCCCTGCGGGATGACCACCAGGATCATGGAGGACGTGTAGCTAAAGCCCAGTGCCCGGGACGCCTCCAGCTGCCCCTTGTCAACGCTTTGAATGCCGGAACGGAAAATCTCACCAATGTACGCGGCGGCCATCAGGGTCAAGGCCAGGATGCCCAGCGGGAAGGGGTTGGTGCTGCCGGTCAGCGACCGCACCACCGGGCCCAGCCCCAGACCGATCAGCAAGATGGTTAGGATGGCGGGCAGGCCGCGAAAAATATCCGTGTAGATCCTGGCGATCCAGCGCGGGATCGGATTCCGGGAAATGCCCATGACCGCCAGGACCAGGCCCAGGATGCAGCCCAGGATGGCCGAGGAAACGGCAAGGATCAGGGTGTTCGGCAAGCCGACCGTCAGCATGGAGGGAATGACTGCCCCCATGGCCTCCCAGTCGAAAAACGTCTTAAGGAGCTGCTGGAGTACGTCCATAGATTAGCCCTTCGGAACCGTGACGGCCTTGGAGCCCGGCGACCAGTCGGCGGGGGTTACGCGCGTCGGGTACCACTGCTTGGTCAGCTTGGACCAGGTGCCGTCGGCCACCACGGCATCCAGGGCCGAGTTCAGCGCGTCCGTGAGCGGCTTATTGCCGGAATTCACCGCGTAGGCGGTGAAGTTCTGCGTGTTGACCACCGATTCGACGATGGCGGTCCCGTCGCCGTCCTTCACCTGGCCGGTGGCCTGCTGGGAGGGGGCCACCCAGGCGTCGACCTGGCCGTTCTTGAGGTTGGCGTAGGCGGTGTTGTAGTCGGAGAAGCGCACCGGCTCAAACTTCAGCGTGTTCGTGACGTAGTCGTCCTGGACGGTGCCCTGGACCACGGCGATGCGGGTGTCCTTGGTCAGGTCCTTGAAGCCCTTGACGGCGGCGTCGGTCTTGGCGACGACGGCCATGTAGCCAAAGTCGTAGCCGTTCGTGAAGGCGACCGACTTGCGCCGGGCGTCGGTGGTGGAGATCGAGGAGGAACCGACGTCGAACTGCTTGTTCGCCACCTGGGACAGGAGCGCGGCGAAGTCGGTGGACTTGAACTCCACCTTCAGGCCCAGCTTCTCCGCCATGGCGCGCAGGAGCTCGTTGTCATAGCCGGTGAACTTGCCGGACTTGTCGATGAAGATGTTCGGCGGGGCGTCGGAGAGCGTACCCACCGTGATGGTGCCCGGAACAATGAGGCCCAGGGCCGCCTTGTCGATCTTCTCCAGCGCGGTAACGTCCTTGGTCGTGTACTTGTCCAGGGACACCTGGTCGCTGCCGGCAAGGGCGTCGGTGGGCGAACCGGTGCCGGTCGTCGCCGCGCCCCCGCAAGCGGCCAGGGAGACGGCCAGGGCAACGGCGACGGGCACGGTGGTGAGCCACTTCAGGGCTGATTTCTTCATCGGGCGTTCACTTTCATTTCAGGTCCCAGCCCGGTTTCACGGGGAATGGGCTTCACAGGAAGCGGGGAGCTGGGCCACGGGCGCGAAGCTTGTAGCAGAACTCAACCCACAAAACTAAATTATGTCAGCAGCGCCCCGGATGTGGCGGATGCGAACAAATGCTTCATGAAAGTGGATTTGACAAAAGATTCAACCGATCATGGGCGCCCACCGGCGGGTGCGTCCCGTCGCTCACGGGCCCGCCTCCGCAGGACTGACGCAGCCCCGGCGGAGCCGGTACGAATTTTTTCCGATGTGATTTATGTCATTGCCAGGTGCGCCTGCTGCCAGGGCAGAACCGGCCAGCCTCCCTCAATCACGGCCGTCGGGTCCTTGATGCGGCGCAGGTATTGCTGGAAATCGGCGGCCTGCTCCCGGGCCCACCCCACCTGCGACTCGTGCAGCTCCGCCACGTCCACGCGCAGGGCGCTGTACTTGGCGGCCAGTGCGTCGGCGAGGCGCAACGTGGCCTCCGCGTCGGCCGCGGATGTGTGGGCGTCCTGGAGCGAGACCCCGTACTCCTCGCACAGGGCCACGAGGGTTCGGCTGCCCTTGCGGAACCTGTCCACCTGCTTGTTGCAGATGAACGGGTCGATCACGGGGGACGGGGTGATTTGGGCCAGGTCGTGGCGGCGGGCCTCGTAGGCCAACACCGTGAAGTCGTAGCTGGCGTTGAACGCGATGACGGGAATGTTGTTCGCAAACAAGGTGGCCAGGACGGCGCCCACCTCGGCGGCGACCACGTCGGCCGGCCGGCCGTGCTCGCGCGCGTGGGCGGTGCTGATGCCGTGGATGGCGGTGGTTTCCTCGGGGATCTCCACCCCCGGGTCCGCCAGCCACTCGTACGTCTCCGCCACGGCGCCGGAGTCGTCCACGACCACCACGGACGCCGTGACGATCCGGGCCGTGCGGGGATCGCGGCCGGTGGTTTCCAAGTCAAACGCGGCCCGTGGGTGCAAGTTCCAGCTAGTCATGCCACCACGCTACCGGGCGCCACCGACACTTTCGCCCCGCGCCCCCGGCAGCGGGCACGGCTTGCGGACAACTAGGGTGGAAACATGCGTGCGGAGTATATTGAGGCGGTCCTGGACGTGATCGAGCTGATCCCGGCCGGATGCGTGCTTTCCTATGGGGACATCGCGGCCCTGCTGGAGCGCGGCGGACCCCGCCAGGTGGGGTCGGTGATGTCCCGGCACGGGTCGGCCGTGCCGTGGTGGCGGGTGATCCGCGCCGACGGGCGGCCGCCGCAGTGCCACGACGCCCGCGCCCTGGTGCACTATCGCCGGGAGGCAACCGCCTTGCGGGGCCAGACGGGAGGGGAACACCCGTCCTGGCGCGTGGACATGGCGGCCGCCCGCTGGAATCCCACCGAGGCCCAGTTTGACGCCATCGACGCCATTGCCGCCAGGCTGTCCGCCGCCGCATTGTCGGACCCTCATGATGGACTGGACGCATGAGTTCGATCCCACGTCTTTCGCTTGTTCCCCCGGCAGCCTCCGCCGCCCGGCGGCCGTCGCTGAGCGCCGACCAACGGGCCGTGGTGGACCTTGCCCCCGGCTCCGGCCCGGCCCTGGTGTGGGGCGCCCCGGGCACCGGCAAGTCCACCGTCCTGATCGAGGCGGCCGCCAAGCGCATTGAGTACGACGGCGTGGACCCGGCCGGTGTCCTGCTCCTGGCCCCGTCACGGCTGGCTGCCGCCCGATTGCGCGACGGCTTCAGTGCCCGGCTCACCAGAAGCCTGAGCACCTCACCGGCGCGGACCTGGTCCTCCTACGCCTTCGACCTCCTGCGCCGGGCCGCCGTGGAGGGGCGCACCCCCTATCTGGCCGGTCCGCCGCGCCTGATGAGCGGTCCCGAGCAGGACCTGATCATCAAGGAGTTGCTGGAGGGTCACAAGCAGGGCCTGGTGGTGGCCCCCGACTGGCCCGCGGACCTGGCCGACGCCCTGGAAACCCGCGGTTTCCGCCAGGAAGTCCGCCAGCTCTTCGACCGTGTCATTGAATACGACGTCTCCCCGGAGCGCCTGGCCGAGCTGGGGGTGGCCAACAACCGCCCCGACTGGGTGGGCGCGGCCGGCCTGTACCGCGAATACCGGGACGTGGTGGATTGGGGGAAGTCCGGCTCGTACGATCCGGCCGGCATCATCACGGCCGCGGCCACCGTGCTGCGCAACGACGAGGAATTCCTGGACCGGGAACGGGCCCGGCTGCTGCTGGTGCTGGTCGACGACATCCAGGAGGCCAACCGCTCCGTGCACGACCTCCTGCAGCTGGTGGGCCGGGGCAAGGACGTCCTGGTGACGGCGTCGCCGGACACCGTGGTCCAGGGATTCCGCGGCGCCCGGCCGGACCTGGTGGGGACGCTGCGGGAATCCCTGGCCACCGTGCACGTCCCGGTCGCCGAGTTCTCCCTGTCCACCTCGCACCGGTTGACCCCCGAACTCGCCCGGGCCTGGAACGCCGTCGCCGAGCGTATCTCCCAAACCCGCGGGGGCCACAAGGCCCGCGCCCTGGCCTGGCCGGAGCCCGCCCCCGCGCCCGGAGCGGATCCGGGCGGCCGTCCCGGACGCCCGGCATCGTCCGTCACGGCCCATGTGGTGGCCTCCGAAGTCCATGAGCTGCGGCTGGTCGCCGAGCGCATCCTGCACCTCCAACACGTGGCCGGCTACGGGCTGGGGGACATCGTGGTGATCGTGCGCACCGGCGGCGCACTGGCCGAGCTGGAACGGTACCTTGGCGGACAGGGCATCCCGGTGAAGGTGCCCGTCGCCGAGAATCCCGTGCGGGAGGAACCCGCCGTGCGCCCGCTGCTGGAGGCATTCCGGGCGGCCCTGGACCCGGCGGTGCTCGATGCGCCGCTGGCGGTGTCCCTGCTGACGTCGCGGCTGGGCCGGTCCACCGCCCTGCACCTGCGCCGGCTGCGGCAGGCGCTGCGGGCGGCGGAACTGCACGACGGCGGCGGCCGGGCCAGCGACGAGCTGCTGGTGGAGGCGCTGAACAATCCGGCCAAACTGGCCCCGCTGGGCTGGGAGGCCCAAAACGCGGGCCGGATTGCGGCCATGCTGGCCGCCGGCCGGGCCGCCGTCGCCGAACCCGGCGCCAACGCCGAAACTGTGCTGTGGGCGCTGTGGGAAGCCTCCGACTGCTCCGGCACCTGGGAAGCGCAGGCGCTGCGCGGCGGCCCCACCGGCATCCGGGCCGACCGCGACCTCGACGCCGTCATGGCCCTGTTTCAAACGGCCGAACGCTATGTGGACCAGCTGCCCGGGTCCAGTCCGCAACAATTCCTGGACTACCTGCTCAGCCAGGAGCTGCCCATGGACACCCTGGCCGCCCGCGCCCAGCGCTCCGATGCCGTGGAAATCCTCACCCCGGCCAGTGCCGCCGGCCGGGAATGGCCCGTGGTCATCGTGGCCGGGCTGCAGGATGGGGTGTGGCCCAACACCCGGCTGCGCGGTGAATTGCTGGGCAGCCAGCTGCTGGTGGACGTGCTCGAACGCGGCGCGGATGCCGCCCGCCAGCTCGACCCCGCCGGCCGGCTGCGCGAGATCCGGTACGATGAGCTGCGCAGCTTTGCCGCGGCCATTTCCCGGGCCCGGAGCATGCTCATCCTCGCCGCGGCGTCCGGGCACGACCTCCAGCCCTCGCAGTT
Organism: Specibacter sp. RAF43; assembly: GCF_052114065.1. Taxonomy (NCBI): domain Bacteria; kingdom Bacillati; phylum Actinomycetota; class Actinomycetes; order Micrococcales; family Micrococcaceae; genus Specibacter; species Specibacter sp. RAF43. The sequence continues at coordinate 6,308 of NZ_JBFREA010000033.1, forward strand.
CATCGACCTGGCCGCCCCGTACGTGCCAGTCACGGACTCCGGCGGCGAATCACAATACCCGGTGCGGCCGGTGGAGCAGGTGCCCCGGCCCATGACGCTGCGCTCCCTGGTGGCGGAGCTGCGCCAGGAATCGGAAATGCACGCCGAGCCGGAGGCCGCCCGCATGCTTTCGGTCCTGGCGGAGCAGGCCGTGCCGGGCGCCGCGCCGGCGGACTGGTGGGGACTGGCCCCGCTGAGCTCGGACGCGCCCATCGTGGCCGACGGCGAAGCGGTGACGGTCTCACCCTCGAAGGTGGAGGCCGTGCTGAAGTCGCCGCTGAACTGGTTCGTCAAGGCGGCCGGCGGAGAGGCCAGCACCGACTTTGCCCGCAGCCTGGGCACCCTGATCCACTCCATTGCCGAGCAGATCCCGGAGGGGGCCGGGCACGAATACCTGGCGGAGCTGCACAAGCGCTGGCCGTCCCTGGGGCTGCCGGAATCGTGGGAGACCGACCGGGACTACGGCCGGGCCCAGGAAATGCTGGGCAAGCTGGCCCAATACGTGGTGGACGCCCGCATGCAGGGCCGGACACTGCTGGGCACGGAGCTGGACTTCACCGTGGACATCCCTTCCGGCGACCGGGTCGTCAGGCTGCGCGGGCAGGTGGACCGGGTGGAGGTGGACGCAAACGGCAACCTGGTGATCATCGACCTGAAAACGGGCCGGCGCAAGCCCACCAAGGCCGAACTCGCCCGGCATCCCCAATTGGGCGCCTACCAGGCGGCCGTGCTGGCCGGGGCCTTCGCCGAGGAGGCCGCCGCGGCCGGACACCCGGGCGCCGGTCCCGGCGGGGCGGCCCTGCTGCCGCTGGGCGACGGCAACAAAACCATCAAGACCCAGGACCAGCCGCCGCTGCCCGCCGGGGCGGACGACTGGGCCACGCCGGAGGTCCTGGCGGCCGCCCACCTCATGGCGCAGGCCTCCTTCCCGGCCCGGCACGATGCCGGCTGGAGCCAACGCCACGGCTGCCCGCTGCCCACCATCTGCCCGCTGTGCCCCGAAGGGAAACAAGTCACCGAATGAGCCGCTCAACCCTGCTGTCGCCCGAGGAACTGGCCGACCTTCTCGGCCAGCGCCCGCCCACCGAGGAACAGGCCGCCATCATCCGCTCGCCCCTGGAACCGCTGCTGGTCATCGCCGGCGCCGGGTCCGGGAAGACCACCACCATGGCCGACCGGGTCGTGTGGCTGGTGGCCAACGGCCTGGTGCTGCCCGAGGAAATCCTGGGCGTGACCTTCACCCGCAAGGCCGCCGGGGAGTTGGCCGCTCGGATCCGCGGGCAGCTCGCCAAACTGGGTACCCTGGCCCGCTCCGGGGCGGTCCAGCTGGCCCCGGCCGCGGCCGCCCGCGACGCCCTGGAACCCAAGGTGTCCACCTACCACTCCTATGCCAGCGGGATTGTCAGCGACTACGGGCTGCGGCTGGGGATCGAGCGCGACGCCGTGGTGTTGGGCGCCGCCGAGGCCTGGCAGCTGGCCAGCGACGTCGTCGAGGCGCACGACGGCGACCACGAGCACTTCACGGCGGCGAAGCCCACGCTGATCCAGGCCGTGATGGACCTGGCCGGCGAATGCGCCGAGCACTTGGCGGACCCGTCGGAGGTGGCCGCAACCATCGACGGCTACGTGGCCGCCCTGGACGCCCTGCCCTACCTCGCGGAATCCGCCAAGCCGCGCACCGCGGCGGCCGCCGGCCTGCTGAACGTCCTGCGCACGCGCGGCACCGTGGCGGGCCTGGTCCGGCGCTATGCCGCGGCCAAGCGGCGTCGCAACGCCCTCGACTACGGCGACCTGGTGGCGCTCGCGGCCCGGGTCGCCGACCAGGTCCCGCACGCCGGCGCCATGGAACGCCAGCGTTTCAAGGTGGTGCTGCTCGACGAATTCCAGGACACCTCCCACGCCCAGCTGCGGCTCTTCGCCAAGCTGTTTGGCGGCGGACACCCGGTCACGGCCGTCGGCGACCCGCACCAGTCGATCTACGGCTTCCGCGGCGCGTCCTCCGGGCAGCTGTTCCGCTTTCCGGAGATCTTCGTACGGGGCGACGGCGGGTATGCCCCGACAGCCGAGCTGACCATTGCGTGGCGCAACTCCGCGCACATTCTGCAGGCGGCCAACGTCATGTCCGCCGAGCTGGCGGCGGCCCAGACACGGAAGGCCAACGCCCGGCTGGCCGCGGGCCTGTCCGCGGGGGAGCGCGCGGCGGCCGGGCCGCAGGTGGTGGTGTCGCCGTTGCGGGAAAAACCCCAGGCCCCCGCCGGCGAGGTGGTGTTGGCCCGCTATGGAACGGAAGTCGAGCAGGCCGAGGCCGTCGCCGCGGAAATTCTGGCCCGCAAGGGCGACTTCACGTCCCACCGCGGCGCCCAGGGCGCCATGACGGTGGCCGTCCTGTGCCGGCGTCGGGCGCAATTTGCCACGCTGCAGTCGGTGTTTGACGCCAACGGCATCCCCTACGAGGTGGTGGGGCTGGGCGGCTTGCTGGCCACACCGGAGATCGTGGACCTGGTGGCCACCCTGCGGGTCATCGCCGATCCCGCCCGCTCCGATGCCCTGATGCGCCTGCTGACAGGGGCGCGGTGGCGGATCGGCCCGGCGGACCTCATGGCGTTCGCGGACTGGTCGCGGTACCTGGCCCGGCGCCGCGCCTGGGCCGCGCGGAACAATGTGGCATTTGACGCGGCCGCGGTAGCTTCCGCCGGCCCCGAGGGGGACACGCCGGAGGAGCCCGGGGAGCCGGTGGTGACCTCCGACGTCGTCGACGCCGCGTCCCTGGTGGAGGCGTTGGACTACCTGAGCCCCGACTACTGGCCGGACGCGGCGCGGCCGCTGACGGACACCGCACGCGCGCGGCTGGTGGCCCTGCGCGACGAGCTGCGCATGCTGCGCACGTTCGTCGGCGACGACCTGACGAACCTGCTGGGCGTCGTGGAGCGGACCATGCGCCTGGACATTGAACTGGCTGCCAAGCCCGGCTCCAGCATCCACCATGCCCGGCGCAACCTGGATGCGTTCGCCGCCGCCGCCGCCACGTTCATGCAGGCGGCCGAACGGGTGGACCTCACCGCGTTCCTGGCGTGGCTGGAGACGGCCGAATCCGAGGAAGGCGGCCTGGAGATGACGGCCGTGCAGACCAACCCGGACGCCGTCCAACTGCTGACGGTCCACGCCTCCAAGGGCCTGGAATGGGATGTGGTGTTCGTGCCGGGCATGAACCGCGGCGCGTTTCCCAGCGCCCGGGCCGATCGCTGGAGCCAGGGCGCCAGCTCGCTGCCGTGGCCGCTGCGCGGGGACCGCGAGGACCTCCCCGAATGGAACATGGATGTGCCGGACCTGAAGACCCTGCTGGAGAACGAGAAACTGTTTGCCGACGATGTCCGGGCGCACGGCGAGGAGGAGGAACGCCGGCTGGCCTACGTTGCCTTCACCCGGGCCCGTGACTTCCTCATGTGCACCACCACGGTGTGGGGGGCCGGGAAGACGCCGCTGGTGCCCTCACCGTTCCTGGACGAATTACTGCCCCTGGCCTCGGGCGCCGTCCAAAGCGCCCGCCTCGGGCTGTGGGCYGACGATCCCGAGGACGGGGCGGAGAACCCGGTCGGCGCGGGGGAGGAGTCCGCGGCGTGGCCCTACGATCCCCTGAACGGGCCCGTTATTCTCGGCCGCCACGGCGTCGCGGAACGGGTGGGGCGCCGGGCGGACGTGGAACGGTCCGCGGCGGCCGTCCTTGCGGCTGGGCCAACGGCTGGGCCAACCGTAGGGCTGGCCGTGGGCGGCGAGGACTTTGTGGCCGTGAACCCCCGCTGGGGCCGGGAAACAGCCGTCCTGCTGGCGCAGGAGCAGGTGGAATCGGACCAGCTGCGAGTCGAGCTGCCGCCGCACATTTCCGCCTCACGCCTGGTGGCGCTGGGGGAGGACCCGGCCAAGGTCACCCGCGCCATGCGCCGGCCCGTCCCAACCAGGCCCGGCATGGCGGCACGGAAGGGCACGGCGTTCCATGCCTGGATCGAGGAGTTCTTCGGCACCACCGGCCAGCTGGACCTGGACGAGCTCCCCGGTGCCGACGCGTACGTCGATGAGGCGTATGGGCTGGCGGAGATGCAGGAGACGTTCAAGAATTCGGCGTGGGCCAACAGGATCCCGGCGGAGCTGGAGGTGCCGGTGGAAACGCGCGTGGCCGGCGTCGTGGTCCGGGGCCGGATCGACGCCGTCTTCCGCGACGCGGACGGCGGGTGGGACCTGATCGACTGGAAGACCGGCGCCGTCCCGTCGAAGAAGCAGCTGGCGGTGCGCGGCGTCCAGCTGGCCGTGTACCGGTTGGCGTGGTCGCGGTTGAAGGGCGTGCCGCTGGAGCAGGTCCGGGCCGCGTTTTACTACGTCGGCAAGGACGTGCTGGTGCGGCCCGTGGATCTTGCCGGCCAGGACGCGCTCGAGGCGATCATCACCAACGCCTACACGCAGTAGGGGAATCCGGCGCACGGCGGCGGACCGGTCGGGCCAGGTCACCGCGCGCTAATGGCTAAGCGGGATGACCTTCAGCGCCGTGGTGTCCACGTCCTCGGCGGGCGCCGGGTCCTCGTCCGCCGGCTTCACCGCCGCGTCGGCGTCGTCGGTGGGATCCTCGGCAACCACGCCCACCTCGATGACGGGCAGGGCGCCGGTTGCCGCCGGAGCCGGCACGGTGCTGATGGGCTGGCCGCCGTGTTCGTTGATGTCCGTCTCGAGGGTGCGCAGCATGGTCTCGGCATCGGCCACCATGCGGGCGCTGTCGGCGGCAAACCCCTTGACGAGCCACTGGGCCAGCGCAAATTCGGCGCTGAGTGCGGCCCGGCGCAGCAGGTGCGGATCGGGGGACTCCCGGCGGGCCGCGGCGTAGGCCTGCATGACCGTGTCCACGAACTCGGGGTCGTTGATGGCCACCAGCCAGGCAAAGTCGTCGGCGGGGTCGCCCACGCGCAGATCGGTCCAGCCCATGACGGCCGTCACGGTGGGGCCGTCGAGCAGGATGTTGTCCTCATGCAGGTCGCCGTGGACCACCGAGGCGTTGAAGCGCCACAGCGGCACATCCTCCATCGCGTGTTCCCAGCGCCGCAACAGTGACGGCGGGATCTTGCCGGTGGTGGCCGCCTGGTCCAGCTCGTTAAGCTTGCGTTGGCGGAACTCGTTGGCCGTATAGCTGGGCAGATCCGAATTCGTCACCACTTCCTGGGGCATGTCGTGGATGGCGGCGATCGCCGTGCCGATCTCCAGGGCGAGCGCGGCGCCGCCGGCGGCCAGGGTCTCCACGGGTTCGGGCTTCCCGGCAATGTGCGAGTACACGAATGTGGTGAGCTCGCCTTGGCGCACGGTCCCGGCCACGGTGGGCAGCAGGAACGGCAACTCGGCGCGAATCGCGGGGGCAAAGGCGCGCAGGACCTGGCGTTCGGTCTCCAGCCGGGCGCTGGCCTCGGCATGTTTGGGGGAGCGGACCCGCCACCGCCGGTTTTCCGAATCAACCAGCAGGGCGGAGCTGAAATCGGCGGCATCGTCGGGTTCGGCGGCACACGCCGTGAGGTTGAGCCCGGGCACGGCGGCGCTGGCGATCGCGGCCAATTCGATTGCAGTCATTCGTCTCACACCTCCACCGTAGAGTGCCGACGCGGCAACGCCGCGCCCATGCGGCGGCGAGTCGCCAGAACATCGGCCCCGCGGACATCCCCGCCTGTCCACAACCCGCACCGGCTGGAATGTAAATTACGGGCGGAACTGCGTACGGTAGAACCATGATTGAACCTCTGTCGTCCCCGGAAGCCGTGCTTGATCGAGACTGCGAACAACGCAACGAGCCGGGGTATCTTCAGGAGGTCCTGGCCGGGCCGGCCCACCGCCTGATGATCCTGCACCGCGGCAAGACGCCCGTCGACGCGGCCGGGATCGTCTACCGGGACGGGGCGGGCGCGCCGTTCCCGGACGGAACACTGACAATCTACCTGGGTGCCGTGCTGCCCGGCCGCCATCCCCGCCTGTCCCAGGGAACGCCCCTGGTCTTGAAGGTACTCACGGACGACGCCGACCCCTCGCCCTGGGTGCCCGGGGACGCCGCCCTCTCCGGCTTCCGGGATGCGGCCGCCGTACTGCCGGAGGCCGACGCCGCGATCTTCATCCAGGCCCAGGCCGTGGCCAACTGGCACCGCACGCATCCGCGCTGCCCCCGGTGCGGGGCGGAAACCGAATCCGTCTGGTCCGGCTGGATGCGCCGGTGCGTGGCGGACGGCTCGGAACACTTCCCCCGCACCGACCCCGCCGTCATTGTGGCGGTCGTGGGTCCCGAGGACAAGATCCTGCTGGCCAACAATGCCGCCTGGGAGAGCAACCGGTACTCCACGGTGGCCGGATTCGTGGAGGCGGGGGAGAACGCCGAGCAGGCCGCGGTCCGCGAGATTGCCGAGGAGGTTGGCGTGCACCTGCACACCACCATCTACCTGGGCTCCCAGGCGTGGCCGTTTCCGCGGTCGTTGATGGTCGGGTTCCTGGCCTACACGGACGACGCCGTGGCCGTCCCGGATGGGCGGGAGGTGATCGGCGCACGCTGGTTCGGCCGTGCGGAATTGCAGGCGGCCGTGCTCAGCGGCGAGGCGGTGATCTCCCGGCGGCAATCGATCGCCCGCTCCCTCATTGAGCACTGGTACGGCGGCACCATCCTGGAGCCCGGCGAGGTGTCGACGGCCACCTCGGCAGTGGCGGCGGGCGGCGGTCAGTGACGTTCGACCCCCGGGCGGCCGGCCTGCCCGTCATGGACGAGCGCACGGCCGAAGAGCGGATCCTGGCCGGGCTCGACGACGAACAACGCGCCGTCGCCACCACCCTGGCCGGGCCGCTGTGCGTCCTGGCCGGTGCCGGCACCGGCAAGACCCGCGCCATCACGCACCGCATCGCCTACGGCGTCCACACCGGGGTCTACAACCCCAACCGGCTGCTGGCCGTGACCTTTACGGCCCGGGCGGCGGCGGAGATGCGCTCCCGGCTGCGGGACCTGGGCGTCGGCACGGTCCAGGCCCGCACCTTCCATGCCGCCGCGTTGCGCCAGCTGCAGTATTTCTGGCCGCACGCCGTCGGCGGCCAATTGCCGGGACTGCTCGATCACAAGGCGCAAATCATCGCCGAGGCCGCCCGCCGGCTGCGCCTGTCAACGGACCGGGCCGCCATCCGCGACCTCGCGGCGGAAGTCGAGTGGGCCAAGGTGTCGATGTTGACCCCGGAGACCTACCTGACCCGTGCCCAGGACCGGGGCGAGCCGGGTGGGCTGGACAAGGTGGCCGTGGGCCGGCTGTTCCAGGCATATGAGGACGTCAAGGCGGACCGGAACCTCATCGACTTTGAGGACGTCCTGCTGATCACCGTCGGGATCCTGCAGGAGGACCCGCGCGTTGCCGCCACCGTCCGGGACCAGTACCGGCACTTTGTCGTGGATGAATACCAGGACGTTTCCCCGCTGCAGCAGAAAATGCTGGACCTGTGGCTGGGCGGGCGTGAGGAATTGTGTGTGGTCGGTGACGCCAGCCAGACCATTTACTCATTCACCGGTGCGACGCCGCGGCACCTGCTGGACTTCCCGAAGCGGTATCCGGGGGCCAACGTGGTGAAGCTGGTGCGGGACTACCGCTCCACCCCGCAGGTGGTGGGCCTGGCCAACTCATTGCTGAAGGGCCGGCGCAGCGGCGGCCTGGCCGCGGACGCCCTGTGGTCGACGCCGTTGCACCTCGTGGCCCAACGCCCGTCCGGCCCCGTCCCGGAGTTTTTGGAATGCACCGACGACGAAGCCGAGTCCGCGGCGGTGGCCGCGCGCATCAAGATCCTCATCGAGCACGGCACCAAGGCCAGCGAGATTGCGGTGCTGTTCCGCACGAACGGCCAGTCCGAGGCCTACGAACAGGCCCTGACGGCGGCGGGGGTCGGTTACCAGCTGCGCGGCGGGGAACGTTTTTTTGCCCGGAAGGAGGTGCGCGACGCCATCTTGCAGCTGCGGGCGGCCTCCCGGGCGGCCGACGACGAGCCGTTGGGGCAGCTGGTCCGCGACATCCTGGGGAACCTCGGCTATCAGCCCGAGGCGCCCAAGACCGGCGGCGCCCTGCGGGAGCGCTGGGAGTCGCTCGCCGCGCTCGTGGCACTGGCCGACGAACTGGTGGTATCCCGCAGCACGCCCGAGCACCCGTTTTCCCTGGTGGACCTGGTGACGGAGCTGACCGAACGCGCCGCCGCCCAGCACGCGCCGACGGTCCAGGGCGTGACCCTGGCGTCGCTGCACTCGGCCAAGGGCCTGGAGTGGGATGCGGTGTTTCTGGTGGGGCTCAGTGAAGGGCTGATGCCGATCTCCTTTGCCGACACGCCCGAATCCGTGGACGAGGAACGCCGGCTGCTTTACGTCGGCATCACCCGGGCCCGGGAATTCTTGAACTTTTCCTGGTCCAGCGCCCGGACCCCCGGCGGGCGCGCCAACCGGCGCCCGTCCAGGTTCCTGGACGGGCTGCGGCCCAACACGGCAACGGCGGCCGGCCCGCGCCCGCCGGCCCGCAAGAGCCGGAAGGCGGCGTCGCCGTCGGTGTGCCGGGTGTGCGGAAAAATTCTGGGCACCGGTGCCGAGCGGAAGATCGGCCGCTGCGCAACGTGCCCGCCCGGCTATGACGAGGCCGTTTTCGACGAGTTGCGTGCCTGGCGGCTGAAGGAGGCCACCGCGGCCGAGGTGCCCGCCTTTGTGGTGTTCACGGACGCCACGCTGATGGCCATCGCGGAGGCGGCGCCCCGGGACCTGGAGGAATTGGCCACCCTGCCGGGTGTTGGTCCGTCCAAGTTGGAGCGCTATGGCGACGCCGTGCTGGAGATCGTCTCCAGCGCCTGACGCTGAAGCTGGCAGCCGCACGCCGGGTGGGGGGCAAACTCCCGCCGGGACCACCGGCCGTCGTCCGGGTGAAACGTCAGGACCGAGGACCAGGCGCTGGGCCGGTTGACGCCGTCGAGAAAGACCAGGGCCGCCGCCGCCGCGGTCCCGGCCAGCGCCGTGGCCAGTGCCGCGTGTTCCAGGAGCGCGGTGCGTGGGCGCTGGCGGCCCGCGGCGTCGTTGTCCGCCGCCAATTGCCCACACACCTGAAGCCACTGGGCATCACCGGAGCCGCGGTGCCGCTCCACGCATTCGCCGCAGGCGGTGGATCCCGGCACCACGAGCGGGCCCACCGTGCCGTCCTGCTCCCGGACCAGGACGAACATGTGCGCCCGGTCGCTGCCCATCAGCCGCGAGGACAGTGCGGCGCCGACGGCGTCGTGCCCCACCGCGATCGCCAGATCGAGGCAGCGGGGATCGGGGCCGCCCGCCCCGCCCGTGTGCACCACATGTGCGTGGCAGCTCGGGTCCACGGCCAGCAGGTGCCGGCGGACCGCCACCGAGCGCAGCAGGCCGATGTCGCTGAGCCGGAATGCGCCCGGGCCGACGTCGACGGCGGTCACCGCCCGGTCATCCTCCAGCAGGACGGTCCCCACGCCGGCGCCGACCAGGACCTGGGCCAGGGCGGCGCCCGTGCGCCCCAGGCCCAACACTTGGACGACGCCGTGTTCTCGGCGGGCCATGTAGCCGCGGCTCGGCGCGTGGTGCAGTGCCAGCAGGGCCGTGGTCTCGGGCAGGAGCCGTTCGGCCCGGTAGCCTTCGGTCCGCAGCTCCGCGTCGGTAAACAACAGGCCCGACAGTGCCGCACAGATCTCCAGGGCCCGCTCCGGCGGCACACCGCACCGCCCGGCCCGTTCGACCACGGCGCCCTCCGGGATCCCGCCGCGCAGGGCCGCCAGGAAGGCGAAATCGGCCTCGTTGAGCCCGTCGATGACAATGCCGCCGGGGCCCACGCCAATTTGGGCGCTGGCGGCCGTGCGCCTGACCAGGCGAAGCCCGGGGTTGATGGTGGTCATGATGAGCCTCCCGCCTGTTCGGGCCCCGTGCGCCGGTTGGGTGGCACAATGCGTGGCCGTCTTTCGATCGTGGCACGGCACGGGAATTGGTGCCGAAAGTTATCCACAGTGTGGCGTTGTCCACAACCCGGGGAACCCGGCTCGATTTCCGTCGGCCGGCCGTTATACGGTCGACTCATGGCAGCGCAAAAGAATCCGGCACGCACACCGATCGGCCGCGGAACGCCCGGACCCATCGGGGATTCCCTCTCACTCCACCGGACCGCGAACGGGGCGGACGTGGTGGTGCGGCGGACCCGGCGCCGCACCACCGGCGTGGCGGCGTTTTGGGAGAGCGGGCGGGCCGTCATTGCCGTGCCGGCCCGTCTGACCGTGCAGGATGAGGACTACTGGGTGCCGCACATGCTGGCCCGGCTCGAGACCACCACGCGCACCCGCCGCGGCGACCGGCGCCGGCATGCGCCGGCCGGCGATTCGGCCTTGATGGACCGGTCCGTGCAGCTCTCCGCAACGTATCTGGGATCCCGTGCCGTGCCCGCGTCGGTGCGGTGGGTGACCAACCAAAACGGGCGGTGGGGCTCGGCTACCAGCGGGCGCAGGACCATCCGCATCTCGCACCATGTGCAGGGCATGCCGGAATGGGTGCTGGACTATGTCCTGCTGCACGAACTTGCGCATCTGATCCACCCGAACCACAGCGTCGCGTTTTGGGCGGAGCTGGCGGGCTACCCGCATGTGGCGCGGGCCAAGGCCTTCCTGGAGGGCGCGGCCTTTGCCGCGGCACGCAACATCGCGGACATCGACCTGGACGGGGAGGACGTGGAGGACGTGGAGGACGGTGAGGACCCGGGTCCGTCCTGACGCCGGCAGGCGACTAAGCGCCGGGGGCCGTGTCCTCGCCGGAATCCCCACTCGCCGGGTTGCCGGCATCGTCGCTGTTCGTGTCCGCGCCGGCACCGTCCGTGGGGGCACCGTCCGCGCCGGCACCGTCCGTGGGGGCACCGTCCGTGGGGGCGACGTCGTCGAACCCGCCGGAGAGCAGCTTGGCCAGGGCGGCGTCAACGTCGGATTCGGAGGCCTCGGAGGCGTCGAGCCGGCCCACGAAGCCGGCGGCGTCGTCCAGGTCCGCCGCGGTGGGCAGCAGGTCCGGGTGCGCCCAGATGGCATCACGGCCAAAAATGCCGCGCTGCTCCTTCAGCGACGCCCACAGGGCGGCCGCCTCGCGGAGCCGGCGGGGGCGCAGTTCCAGGCCCACCAGCGAACCAAAGGCGTGCTCGGCCGGGCCGCCCGTGGCGCGGCGGCGCCGGATGGTTTCCCGGATGGCCCCGGCGGAGGGCAAATTGGTCGCGGCCGCAAACGTCAATTCATCAACCCAGCCTTCCACCAGGGCCAGGGCCGTCTCCAGCTTGACCAGGGCGGCCTCCTGTTCGGGGGTGCGTGCCGGCATGAACACGCCCTCGGACAGTGCCGCCTGCATGGATTCGGGATTGGCCGGGTCCAGGTTGTGGGCCAGGTCCTCGATCCGGGACATGTCGATGTGGATGCCCCGGGCGTAGGACTCGATGGCCCCCAGCAGGTGCCCGCGCAGCCACGGCACCTGGACAAACAGGCGGGCGTGCGCGGCTTCCCTCAAGGCCAGAAAAAGTCGGATGTCCTGCTCCGGAACCTCCAGTCCCTCCCCGAACGCCTTGACGTTGGCCGGCAGCAGCGCCATTTGCAGGTCGGCCAGGGGGACGCCGATGTCCGTGGAGCCGACCACTTCCTTGGACAGCGCGCCAACGGCCTGCCCCAGCTGCAGCCCGAACAACGCCCCGCCCATGTTTTGCAACATGGAGGAGGCCTCGCCCATCACGGACTTCATCTCCTCGGGCAGTTGCTCGTTCATGGCACTGGAGATGGCAAAGGCGATGCTGTTGGCCACCGGCTCCGTCAGCCGCTTCCACGTGCCCAGCGTTTCTTCGACCCACTCGGCCCGGGACCATGCCTTGCCGATAATGCCCGTTGGGGCGAGCTCGGTGAATGGATCCAGCCACAGCTCGGCCAGGCGCAGGGCCTCGTCAACTTCGCGGGCCTGGGCGGGCGTCACGGACGGATCCCCGCCGGCAGCGGCCTTGCGGGCGGCGTCATGCGCCAGGTCCCAGTTGACCGGCGTGTCAGAGGAGCCGCTCATCATGGCCTGCACCTGGGCAAACATTTGCGCCAGCACATTGGGGTCCGACGGCAGGCCCGCGGCCTTCGCCAATTCGGCCGGGTCAAAGCCTTCCATGCCCTGGCCGCCCATCAGGTTCGCCAGCATTTCGGACAGCGGATCCTTGGGGGTGTCGTCGTCGTTGTTCGCTGGGGTGGAGGACATGATGTGCCGTTCGTAGCAGGAGATGCTGATTGAGTTCACGTTACCGCCGCGCCCGGCGCTTGTCGCCCCATGACAGGGTCCTGTTCGCTACCGGCAAAGGTGTCCGGCCGGCTCCCAGCGTGCACTCGGTGAGACCCAGTAGGCTGGACTGCGGCGCGCACCGTGCCGGGCCCCGCCGCGCCCGGCCGGCTCCGGCCAGGCGGCCCATGAGGGCCGCACCGCACGGGCAGGAAATCCTTGGAAAGGGTCGATGTTGTGAGCCAGGAGAACTACGAGCCGTCGGCATCGCCGCCCGCCCATCGTGACGGACGATTTTCCCTCATGATGGTGTCGGGCGTGGTTGCCGTGGTGCTCGGCGTCGCGGCCATGGCCATCCCGGTCCCGTACGTCATCGAATCTCCCGGCCCCGCCATCAACACCATCGGCCGGGTCAACGACCAGCCGGTGATCACGGTGTCCGGCAAGGACAGTTTCCCGGCCACCTCCGGCAGTCTCGATTTGACCACCGTCCACCTCTCCGGCGGCCTGCCGGACAGCCAGGTCAACATCTTTGAGGTCTTCCGTTCCTGGCTCACGCCGGCGGACGCAATTTATCCGGCCGAATTGATCTATGCGCCCGGCATCAGCCAGAGCGCCGTCAACAGCGAAAATTCCGCGGCCATGACCACCTCCCAGGAAGACGCCACGGCGGCGGCCCTGACGGCGCTGAAAATCGACTACCGAACCGTGCTGGCCGTGGCCTCGGTTCCCGCCGACGGGGCATCCGCCGGGATACTTAAGCCCGACGACGTCCTGCTGACCATCGGCGGCAAGAACGTCACGGACCTGGGCGTGATCCGGGGCGTCCTGGCCGAGGGGCAGGGGCGGGCCGTGGCATTGACGGTGCGCCGCGGCGGCGCCGAAAAGACGGTGTCCGTGACCCCCAAGGCGGGCAAGGACGGAAAGTACCTGCTGGGCATCGCCTTGCAAAACAAGTTCACCTTTCCCTTTGACGTGAAGATCTCCCTGAGCAACATTGGCGGCCCCAGTGCCGGAATGATGTTTGCGCTGGGCATCATGGACACCCTGACCCCGGGTGAACTGACCGGCGGGGCGCACTTTGCCGGCACCGGAACCATTGACCCGCAAGGGAAAGTGGGCTCCATCGGCGGCATCGCTCAGAAGATGGTCGGTGCCCGAAACAGCGGCGCCGACTACTTCCTGGCGCCGGCCGCCAACTGCGGGGACGTCCTTGGCCATGTCCCGGATGGGCTTCGGGTGATCAAAGTGGATAGTCTGGAGCAAGCATATGAAGCAGTGTCAGCAATTGGGGCCGGCCAAGACGGCTCCAAGCTGCCAACTTGCCAGTAGGGAACTTAGCGCATTCGCCGTTCGTGGCATGAACTAGGGCACCTTCGTGGCCTGCAAAGCATCACTTTCGAGTCAGCACGAGCCAAATAGAGGTACGAGTGACATCCCGCCCAACCCCCTCAACAAACAGCCCCGTCAGACCAAAGCGCCGCGGTGCCTTGTTGCCAACCGTCATTGTGGTGGCGGCACTGGTGGTGGGGATAGTTTTCTTTGCCGGCGTCTACACGGACGTGCTGTGGTACGACCAGCTCGGCTTCTCCGAAGTCTTCTGGCGCGAGAAGATCGCCAAGCTGCTGATCTTTGTCGCGGCTTTCCTCATCATGGCCGTCGGCGTGTACTTCTCCATCCGTCTCGCCTACCGGGCGCGGCCCGTCTACGCCCCGGACAGCCAGCGCGATGACAACCTCAACCGCTACCAGATGCAGCTGGAGCCGGTCCGGCGCGTGGTGATGCTGGGCGTGCCCGTCGTCTTTGGGCTGTTTTCCGGGACCGCGGCCATGGCGCAGTGGGAGAAGGTGCTGCTGTTCTTCTTCCAGGTGCCGTTTGGGCAAGCCGACCCCGAATTCGGCCTGGACATCAGCTTCTACACCAACACCCTGCCCTTCCTGGGCCTGCTCATCGGGCTGCTGATCAGCGTCACCGTCATCGCCTTCATTGCCGGCGTCCTGACCCACTACCTCTACGGGGCCATCCGCGTGCACGAGCGCGGCATCTTCACCTCCCGGGCCTCGCAGATCCACATGGCCGTGCTGGCGGCGGTGTTCTTGATCCTGCTCGGGGTGAACTTCTGGCTTGACCGCTACGGCACCCTGCAGCACAACGGCGGCTACCGGGCCGGGGCCATGTACACGGACGTCAATGCCGTCATCCCCACCAAGTCCATCCTGGCCGTGGCCGCCATCATCGTGGCCATCTTGTTTATCGTCTCCGCCGTGATCGGGCGCTGGAAGCTGCCCCTGATCGGCACCGGCATGCTCGTGATCACCGGCATCGTCGCCGGCGGCATCTACCCGTGGGCAATTCAGCAACTCCAGGTTGTCCCCTCCGAGCAGGTGCTCGAATCCCCCTTCATCGGGCGCAACATTGACATGACGCGCCAGGCGTACGGCCTGGCCGGCATGGAGGTCACCCCGTATAACGCCACCACGACGGCGACCGCCGGGGCGCTGCGCAAGGACGCCGACACAGCGGCCAACATTCGCCTGCTGGACCCCAACCTGATTTCTTCCACGTTTGCCCAGCTGGAACAGTACCGCCCGTACTACAAGTTCCCGAAGACCCTGAACGTGGACCGGTACACGATCGACGGCAAGGTCCAGGACGCCGTCATCGCGGTGCGCGAGCTCAACCCGCAGGGCATCAACCCCGGTCAGCAGACCTGGTACAACCAGCACCTGGTGTACACGCACGGCTACGGCGTGGTGGCCGCCTACGGCAACACCGTCACCTCCGACGGCAAGCCGGTGTTCATGCAGTCCGGCGTCCCGTCCACCGGGGTCCTGGGCACCGACACCAGCTACCAGCCCAGGATCTACTTCGGCCAGTCCATGACGGACTATTCGATCGTGGGCGCGCCGGAAGGCACCCCGCACGTGGAGCTGGACCGCCCCCAGGGCACGTCCGCCGGTTCGGCCAACGACAATCCGGCCGGCGAGTCGCTGACCACCTTTACCGGCAACGGCGGCCCGTCCCTGGGCAACGCCTTCAACCGGCTGATGTATGCCATGAAGTTCCAGTCCTCGGACCTGCTGCTGACCAACGGGGTCAACAACAAGTCGCAGATCCTCTACGACCGCACCCCGGAGGAGCGCGTGGCCAAGGTGGCACCGTACCTGACCATCGACGGCAACCCGTATCCCGCCGTCGTCGACGGCAAGGTCAAGTGGATTGTGGACGGCTACACCACCAGCTCCTACTACCCGTACTCGCAGCAGCAGCAGTTGAAGGACGCCACCACGGACTCGCTGACGGCCGCCAACGGGGTGGGCGCGCTGCCCAACGCGTCGATCAACTACATCCGCAACTCGGTCAAGGCCACGGTTGATGCCTACGACGGCTCCGTGAACCTGTATGCCTGGGATCCGGCGGACCCGATCCTGAAGGCCTGGCAGAACGTCTTCCCGTCCACGATCAAGCCCTTCACGGAAATGTCCGGGGACCTGATGTCGCACGTGCGCTACCCCGAGGACCTGTTCAAGGTCCAGCGCGAACTGCTGGGCCAGTACCACGTGACGAACCCCGGCAAGTTCTACAACAACACCGAGGCGTGGAGCATCCCGGATGATCCCACGACGGCGGCCACGGACAAGCAACCCCCGTACTACCTGTCGCTGAAGATGCCCGGCCAGACCAAGACGGCGTTCTCGCTGACCACCGACTTCATCCCGCAGGAAGTCCAGAACACCGAGTCCCGCAACATCCTGTATGGCTTCATGGCCGCCAACGGCGACGCCGGGAACACCAAGGGTGTGAAGAGCCCGGACTACGGCAAGCTGCAATTGCTGGAGCTGCCGGCGGACACGCAGGTGCCCGGCCCGGGCCAGGTCCAAAACACGTTCCAGTCCGACCCGTCCGTCTCCGAACAGCTGAACGTGCTCAAGCTGGGCCAGTCCGACGTCAAGAACGGCAACCTGCTCACCGTTCCCGTCGGCGGCGGGCTGCTGTATGTCCAGCCGGTGTACGTGCAGTCCACCGGTTCGACGTCGTATCCCACCCTGCAGCGCGTGCTGGTGGCGTTCGGGAACAAGATCGGGTACGCGGCCACGCTCAACGAGGCCCTGGACCAGCTCTTCGGCGGTGACTCCGGCGCGGCCGCCGGTGACGCCAACGTCAACAAGGGCGGCGGCACCGGGGGCAGCTCCACGGAGGGCGCCAAGGGCACGACCAGCACCAATCCGGCCCTGGCCAAGGCCCTCAATGACGCCAATGCGGCCTTGAAGGAGGGCCAGGCGGCGCTGGCGAAGGGTGACTTTGCCGCCTACGGCGCGGCGCAGAAGAGGCTCGAAAGCGCCCTTGCGGCGGCCCTGGCCGCCGAGGGCGTCGCGGGGAAGCCTGTTCCGTCCGCCTCTCCGAGTGCCACGCCCGGAGCCACGCCATCCGTGACGCCCAGCGCCAAGCCGAGCGCCACGCCCTAACGCAGGGGAACTCCCGGCGGCCGCCCCACGGCGGTCGCCGGGAGACCAACGTCACCCGCCCCGGATTTTGTGGCCGGGGCGGTGCAGCGTACTGTTAAGAACACAACGCGGGGTGGAGCAGTTCGGTAGCTCGCCGGGCTCATAACCCGGAGGTCACAGGTTCAAATCCTGTCCCCGCAACCATGGAAAAGGCCCTGACCGGCAGCAATACCGGTTGGGGCCTTTGGTTTTTTCGGGGGCCCGGCAGCCGCGAGGGCCGGGGGTACAGTGGGCGGACAAGCCAATCCTGGAGGGGCCATGACCACAGCACCGGAGCAACCGCCGCAGGGAAGCCTGGGCGGGAAGACGATCCTCATCTCCGGCGGCTCCCGCGGGATTGGCCTGGCCATTGCCCAGCGTGCCGCCCGCGACGGCGCGAACGTGGTGCTCATCGCCAAGACCGACACACCGGATCCGCGGCTGGAAGGGACCATCCACACGGCGGCCGCGTCCATTGAGGCCGCCGGGGGCCGGGTCCTGGCCTTCGTCGGTGACATCCGCTCGGATGAGACGATCTCGCGCGCCGTGGAAGGTGCGGTGACGGCGTTCGGGGGCATCGACGTCGTCCTCAACAATGCCAGCGTGCTGTCCCTGGCCGGGACCCTGGATGTCTCGCCCAAGCGCTTTGACCTCATGCAGGACGTCAACGTGCGCGGCACCTTCATGCTCACCCGGGCCGCGCTGCCGCACCTGCTCCGGGCCGACAACCCGCACATCCTCACGCTCAGTCCGCCGCTGAACCTTGACCCGAAGTGGCTCGGCGCCCACCCGGCCTACACGCTGGCCAAATACGGCATGACGCTGTGTGCGCTGGGGTTCGCCGCCGAATTCGCCGACCGCGGCGTGGCCTCCAACGCGTTGTGGCCGCGCACCACCATTGCGACGGCCGCCGTGGCCAACATCCTGGGCGGGGAGGAGATGATGCGGCGCTCGCGCCATCCCGCCATCATGGCCGACGCCGCGCACGCCGTGCTGACCACGCCCGGCCGGGAACTGACCGGGCAGACCATCATTGACGAGGAACTGCTGCGCTCTCGCGGCGTGCGCGACTTTTCCGGCTACGCCGTGGATCCGGCCGCGGAGCTGATGGTCGACCTCTACGTGGACCCCTAGCAACTACCCCGCATTAGATGCTGAAAATTGGGCGAAATCGGGCTCTTCTGACGTATCCGTGGGTTAGTTTCGGCCTGGGAGGGCGGGTTTGTGGCCTCCCAGGCTGAGCATGGCTAGGGCGATGAGGGCTTCGGGTTTCTTGAAGCCGAAGGCGACGCGGGTGATGAG
>NZ_JBFREA010000034.1:0-23468 GCF_052114065.1 Specibacter sp. RAF43
GGTGATCAGCCGGCAACCAATCCCGGATATCCGGGGGCAAAAGGAACGGCGTCTCACGATCAACACGGCGATAATCTCGGGCCATGCTCCATTCTTAAACACCACCCACAACAAAACCGGCACCGCCACACCCAAAAAGCAACAGGCTCTTTTCCGGTCTTTTTCGACATCTATTGCGGGCCAGTTGGGACCTCCCATCCCCCGGGCGGGAGGGTCAGACGATGGCGGAGATGCCCGTGATGGCGCGCCCGGCGACGAGCGTGTTGATCTCATGCGTGCCTTCGTACGAGTAGATGGCCTCGGCGTCGGAGAAGATCTTGGCCATCTCATAGTCGGTGACGATGCCGTTGCCGCCGAGGATGCTCCGGCCCATGGCGACGGATTCGCGCATGCGGGCGGTGGTGAAGGCCTTGGCCAGCGCGGATTGCTCGTCCTTGGCAAGACCCAGGTCCTCCAGCTGGGCCAGACGAACCATCATGCCCACGGAGGCCACGGTGTTCCCCAGGATCTTGACCAGCTGGTCCTGCACCAATTGGAAGGATGCGAGCGGCCGGCCAAATTGTTCGCGTTCGAGCGCATAGCGGCGGGCGACGTCGAACGCGGCCATCTGCGCTCCCACGGCCTGCCAGGCGACCCCGAGGCGGGTGACCTTCAGGACCTTGTTGGTATCGCGGAAGCTGTTGCCGCCGGCCAGCTTGAACTCGTGCCCCACCACGACGTTCTCCAGCGCGATGTCCGCGTTTTGCACGGTCCGCAGGGAGATCTTGTTTTCTATCTTGGTGGCGCTGTAGCCGGGCGTCGTCGTGTCCACCAGGAACGCCTTGACCTGGTTGTCGGCAACATCCCGGGCATAGATGAGCACCCAGTCGGAAAACGTGGCGTTGCCGATCCAGCGCTTGGCCCCGTTGAGAATCCAGTGGTCGCCCTCGCGCACGGCCGTGGTGCGGGTGCCTCCGGCAACGTCGGAACCACCGAGTGGTTCGGTGAGGCCAAACGCGCCAATTTTCTTCATGGCATAGATGTCCGGCAGCCAGGCTTCCTTCTGCTCCTCGGAGGCAAGGACCTCAATGGAGCCGGTGAACAGCCCGTCATGGACGCCCATGAAGGTTGCGATTGAGGCGTCGGCGCGCGTGAATTCGGCGTGCATGAGCCCGGCAAACACACTGGAGTGCCCCTGGCGGCGGACCGGGCTCATGACGTCCAGCTCCGCGAGCTTGGGAATCAGCTCCATGGGGAACTCGGCCCTGTTCCAGCAGTCCACGGCGATCGGCTTGACCTCCTTGGCCAAGAAATCCCGGACTTCTTGCAGGCGTTCGCGTTCGGCGTCGGTGAGCAACTGCTCAAATCCGTAAAAGTCGCCATCCGCGTAGGGAAGGTTGAACAGGTCGACGGCAGCCTTGGACATGGGCGTTCCTTTGCTTGAACTCTTCAGGGAAAGTCAACAGCCCGGCTCGACACCAGGCATGTTACTCATCAGTAACTTACCGTATCGGGGCGGCCTCGGCAAGGGGCGGGCGAGCGGCCGGGCCGCTCGCGAAGGGGCCGCCGGCGGCGCGGCGAGCCCGCACCGCCCGTAAGTTAACGCAAAAAATCCCCGGAATCGCCTGGATTCCGGGGATTTTTTCGGTAGGGCCACTCGGACTTGAACCGAGGACCTTAGGATTATGAGTCCCGCGCTCTAACCAGCTGAGCTATGGCCCCGCGGCGCTCCCCCGCCGGCGACCGCCAATGGGGAAAAGCACTCCAACAATCCTAAGGGGTCCGCGACTAAACCGCATGATCCTCATAGCTGCCGCCACGATAAATGTCCTCAAAGGTGTCCAGGGTATTCGCCAGGGTGTGTTTGGCAACCATTGCCCGACTGGCGGCCCCCATGGCGGCACGGTCCGCGGGCGAGAGACTCATGAAGGTGATGATCTTCCGGGCCAGGTCATCGCTGTCATTGGGCTTGAACAGGTACCCGTTGACGCCGTCCTGAACCAGGTGCGGCAGCGCCATGGCGTTGGCCAGGATGACAGGGGTGGAAGCGCTCATCGCTTCCAAGGTAACCAGGGACTGGAGTTCGGCGGTGCCCGGCATGACGAAAAGATCGGCCTTGAGGTAGGTTTCGCGCAACTCCGCGTCGCTGACCAACCCGGTGAATGTCACGCGTTCGCCCAGTCCCCGCTTCTGCGCCAGGGCCTTGAGCGCCTGCTTGACCTCACCGCCGCCCACCACCACCAGGTGGAGGTTCAGCTCGGTGGGCGTCTTGGCGATGGCGTCGATCAGCACGTCGATGTGCTTCTCCTCCGCCAGGCGACCCACAAACGCCACCGTGGGATAAGGATTGGGAACGATGACCTCCCCCTCCGCCAGCTCATAGTTGCCGGCCTCGATGCCGTTGGAGAGCGGCAGCACCTTGCGCAGGAACGCGTGTTGGTGCATGGCCTTGGCCGCCAGCGGCGTGGGCGTGGTGACCACATCGGCCCGGCTCATGACCTTGCCCATGTCGCGCCAAGAAACCCTGCCCACAATGTCCTTGAACCATTGCGGGAACGGCAGGAACGGGTTCAGGTTCTCCGGCATGAAGTGGTTCGTGGCCACAATCCGGATTCCGCGGCGCCGGGCCTCGTACACCACCTGTTCGCCGATCATGTAGTGGCTTTGCACGTGCACCACGTCCGGCTTGATCACGTCAAACAAGGCCGCAATGTCCTTCTTGATCTCCCACGGCAGGCAGACCCGGAAGTACTCATGCGTGGGGACCGGGCGCGAGCGCAGCCGGTGCACGACGGCTTCATCGCGTTCCTCGCTGAACATTGGCCCGCCGTCCTGGCGGCACGCCATCACATGGACATGATGGCCGCGGGTCGTCATCCCGGTGGCCAGGCGGAAGCCGAACTGCGCCGCGCCGTTGATGTGCGGCGGGTAGGTGTCGGCGGCAATGAGAATGGTCAATGGCTTCAAGTCCGCCGTGACCGGCGCGGCGGGTTCGGCGACGGGCCCGGGTTCCGCCCGGGGGGCGGCACTTTCAGATGCGCCGTTCCCGGCCGGGGACGAGCTGTCGCTCGGTGTGGATGTCACAGAAAAAACTCCTGATGGCTTGTTCGGCCCGCGGTCTGTACCGGTGCCCCAACGCAGGGAAACCGCGCGGGTCCCCCAACGCCGTCGTGCGTCTGGTCTCAAGTGCCGCGCTCCCAGGGAAGTCCCCGCTCGCGCCACGTCACCTGCGCTGCGCCGACTTGGCATCGGCCCGGCGCTTGACCACATCGGGATGATGACGCGACAGCGCAACCACCCCCACGATAGCAAGCAAAGCGGCCCCCGCCATGGATATTGCAATCACCGGCGGCACAACGGGGCGAAGCTCACCGAGGATGATGATGCCGATGGCGATGCCGATCATCGGATCGATGACCGTCAGCCCGGCAATGACCAGGTCCGGCGGCCCGCTGGCATAGGCGCTTTGCACAAACCAGCCGCCCAGCCCGCAGGCCACGCCGATGCAGATGACCGAATACCACTGGACATTGAGCAGGTATAGGCCGTTGGGGTCAAAGAACTGCTTGGAGATGATGCGGATCAGCACGGCCACGAAGCCAAACAACACGCCGGCGCCGAGAATGTAGAAAAATGCCTTGATCCGGTGCTTGAAGACCGCCAACACGCCACCAAAAATGGTGACCACGACGGCCAGCAACAGCACCACGACCAGCTCCTCCTCCGTGGTCACATCCGTGTTTTCCCGCACCACGTTGACCGCCAGCAAGACAAATAGGGCGCTGCCGGTGACGCAGGCGGTGATGGCCACGACGGTGGCCCGGTTGAGCCTGATGCCCTGGTCCTTGGAATTGACGATGGTGGTGATGACCAGGGCAATGGCGCCGATCGGTTGGATGACGGTCAGCGTGCCCAGGGTCAGCGCAATGACGTTCAAGGCCATTCCCGCCCCCAGCAGCAGCAAGCCGAACACCCACCGCGGGTTGCGGACCAGCCGCAGGAAGCCGGACCCGCGCAGGGCCAGCCCGCCGGTGTTGCTTTGCACGGCGCTGCCCTGGCGCTGTGCCCCGAACGCCAGGAAAAAGGCCCCGGCCACGGCACAGGAGACGGCCAGCCAAACCACTAGTGGCCGGCCTCATCGGGGCGCGCCGGCAGGTGCAATTGCCGGTGCTTGGCCAAAACCGCCTTGAAGTACAGGAGGAACGCGATTACATGCATCACCATGCCGGCGGCCAGAAAGACCCACGCCAGGACCGCGATGGCCCCGGAGTCCAGGGCCTTGGCCAGCAGCAGCATGGGGGTGCCGATCAACAGCACGGCCGTGCGGATTTTCCCCAGCAGCGTCACCTTCAAATCGGGGTCGCCGCGGAAGAAGTACAGGGTGGTCGCGAGCAGGACGACGTCGGGAATCAGCAGCAGCAGCAGCAGCCACAGCGGCAGGATGTTTGCCACCACCATGGTGATGATGACGGCAACCAGGGCCACCCGATCCGCCAGCGGGTCCATGATGCGGCCCAGCTGGGAGGTTTGGTGAAGTTTGCGGGCGACAAATCCGTCAACCCAGTCGGTGCCGCCCATGACGGCCAGGACAAAGACGCCCCACCCGTATTCGTGCCGGGCCAGGACGAGCCAGACGAACAGCGGCGTGCCGAGGAAGCGGATCACCGTGATGATGTTGGGGATGGTGACGATGGCGCCCGGATTGGCCACGGGCGGGTTGGAGCCGGACGGCACGATCGTCACCTCCCCCTGGGATTTTGTTGGACTCGCCCGTCTCGTCGGGACGGTGCGGAAATTACTTCTTGAACAACTTTCGCAGGAATACCACAAAGGCCGCGGCCGACACGGCGAGGACCACAAGTGGTTTCCATCGCTCTTTGGCGCCCTGCAGGGCCGTTCCGGCACGGTCCGTGGCGGTGGTGACCGTCCCCATCGCCGATTCCCGGACCTGGCCGATCAGCTGCTCGGCTTGCTTTTTCACGTCCGCCTGCGCCAGCAGTTCCTCGCGCAGCGACACCAGGTGCTCGCGGCGGACGGCCGTGCGCTCGATGAGTTCTTCTTCCGTGGCCTGGGGCCCGTTCTGGGCCGCCTTGGCCTCGTGTTCGGCCTTGGCCTTGGCCTTGGCCGCCTCCGCCTCCGCCTTTTTGGCCTTCTTTTCCGCCTTGCTGAGCGTCGGGCGGGTCAGCGTTGACGGATCAAAGTCGCGGCCGGCCCGCAGGATGCCCAGATCGTGGCGCAGCCCGCGCCAGGCGTGCACCGGCGCCAGGGGTGAGAGGGACTTGAACTTCAGTGCGGCCACCAGGGCGGAGAGGCCCATCAGGAGCAGGAGGGCCGCGGAGACCAGCAACGCGGACAGCCACAGGGGAACGACGACGGCGAGCCCGGCAATGGCCGCCACCACGAGGGCGATGACGAGCAGGGTCAGGAACACCAGCGCCAACGCGGCCGCAACCGCCACGCCGCCGATCCGGGACTTCTTCTCCCCCAGCTCGAGTTTGGCCAGTTCGACCTCGTCCGTGAGCTGGCGGGGCACCAGGCGCGAGGTGGTCTTGAGCGCGGCAATCAATGTCGGTCCCGCCGTTCCGGGATCATTGTCCGTGCGGGCGTGCATATTCTTCAGTGCACCTGCCATTGAGACCGCCTCCGTCAATTGGTTTCGCTGATCAGTTGTGCGAATACGAAATTTTTGGGTGCACTCGTCCACCGGCGCACCCTTCCCCACAAAATTACCATCCATGGTGCGCACGCGCCGTGTGGCGGGCGAGGGAATACTTTCCGGCCCGGCCACGTTATCGGCTGGGGTTTGGGCGGGCCCGCTCGAGCGGATCCGCCGCAGCGGCGGGAATACCACATACCATAAGCATTCGGGTGGTCTTTTGTGGTAATTTCACGGCTGCCGCCAACCATTCACTTTTCCGCACGCACATTGGATTCCTTTCTTGACCACCCCCTCCCATCCCGGCGACCGGCTCTCCCGCCGGCAAAAACTCATCTATGTCCTTGTCCTGGGCCTCTTGACGGCGCTCGGCCCATTCACCATCGACCTTTACCTGCCGGCATTTCCGATGATTGGCCAGGAATTGCGGGTCAGCGCGACGGCCGTGCAACTGACCCTGACCGCGACCACCATCGGGTTCGCGGCCGGGCAATTGGTGGTGGGGCCCTTCAGCGACAGGTTTGGGCGCCGGATGCCGCTGATCCTGGCCACCGCCTTGCATGTTGGGGCGTCGATCGGCGCGGCCCTGTCCACCGACATCACCATGCTCGGCGTCTTCCGCATCCTGCAGGGCGTGGGCGCGGCCGGCGGCGGTGTGGTGGCCATGGCCATGATCCGCGACCTCTTCGGCGGGTACCAATTGGTGCGCATGTTCTCCCGGATGTCCCTGGTCAACGGCATGGCCCCGATCCTGGCCCCGGTCATCGGCTCCCAGCTGCTGGGCGTCATGGACTGGCCCGGCATCTTCTGGTTCCTCGCCGGCTATGGGGCCCTGGTGGTGGTGGCGGCGTCGGTCTTCATCATTGAGACCCTGCCCCGGGAACGGCGCACGTCCGACGGCGTGGGCGTCACGGGCCGCTACCGGGCGGTGTTCGGCGACCGCATCTTTGTTGGCACCCTGGTCATTGGCGGGTTCAACTTCGCCGCCCTGTTCACGTATTTGTCCGCCTCCACGTTCTTGTTCCAAACCACCTACAGCTTCACGCCGCAGGAGTACGGGTTCTTGTTTGCGGTGAACTCCCTGGGTGTGGTGGCCGGAGTCCAGGTTGCCGCCTTCCTCATGCGGCACATCGGCCCGCAATGGGTGATGGCCTGGGCCACCGTCGCCCAACTGGTCGCGGCGGCATTCCTGGTGCTCTTCGACCAGCTTGGCCTTGGCCTGTGGGGCGTCATGGTGCCGCTCTGGTTCTTCATTTGCGCCACCGGATTCATGTTCCCCTCGATCCAGGTGCTCGGCCTGGCACGCCACGGCAAGCAGGCGGGCACGGCCGCATCGTTGTTGGGAGCCGCCACCTTCGGCTGTGCCGGACTCATCACGCCGGTGGTCGGATTGGTGGGCGTACACACGGCCACCCCGATGGCCTTGATCATGGGATCGTGCGTCGCGGTCGGCGTGGCCGCGCTGTGGCTGATTGTCCGGCCCCGGACCGTGCCGGGCCTCTAGGGCGCCCCGCGCCGGGTCCGGCAGGGTCGCCACCACGTATTTTGCCGATAATAATTTTTTGCAAAAATAATGGCCGTAAATACTGGAAATGACGAAAAATGCGTGCAAGGATCGAAACATTCGCACTGCCCCGATTTTTGGGTGCAGCGCCATCATTGGGATTGTCCCAAAAAAGTACTGATGGGGCCGGGTAAGCACGATTCACGGCTTGATTGATTCGACACGACAGGAGGCAAACCCCATGTTCAACTCATTCTTGAGCGCAATGTCTTGGGTAGGCATCTGGCCGTAGTCCAGACTTACCGCCCGTACCGGAACCAGCCGGGGTCGACTTGCAAGCGGTCGAACGGGACCAATAAATCGTCCACCGGGTGTGGCCGTGCACCAAACCGGCCCACAAACGACCGGCCCACAAAAGACCCTGCCCCCGTCCCGCGGTTGCGGGGCGAGGGCGCGCGCTCCCCCGGCTGGACTTGAACCAGCAACCCTTCGATTAACAGTCGAATGCTCTGCCAATTGAGCTACAGGGGAATGAGGCAGACATTAGATTAGCAGGGCCGGCGGCAAAAACAAAAGTCACGCCTTCCCCCGCCGGCGCCGGGCCCCGGCGGGCATCCTGGGACGAATTGGCGCGAAATCGCCCGCCTTTAACCTTCGTCGAATCGCGGCGAAAGCGCATACCGCAACAAGACGACGTTCCCAATCGGCCGCGCCTCCGCCAGCCTCGCATGCCGGCTGGGATTCCACGGAAAGCGGCCGTCGCCGACGAGCCGCGGGGCACGGGAATCGCCAACGAAGAACGGGGCGACGACCAACTGCAGTTCGTCGGCCAGGCCGCCGCACAGAAACTGGGTGTGCATCGTCTCGCCGCCCTCCACCATCAGCCGCCGGATGCCCCGGGCAAAGAGGTCCTCGCTGAGGCGGTGCATCTGAACGTGTTCGCCGCCGTCGACCACCGTCGCGCCCGGTCCGAAGCGGGCGCGAACTTCGCCCACGCGCACGCTGGGGCAATAGAGAAGTTTCTCGCCGTCCCCGGCGGTGAAGAAGTTCGCTCCCGCATCGAGCCGTCCCCAATCGGTCACCGTCACCTTCGCCGGCGACGGCTGGAGGCCCCTGGCAACGCGTTCCTCCCGCCTGGCTTCGCTGCGCACCAGGAGCCTGGGGTTGTCCCCGCGAATCGTGGCGGCACCGACCAGGATCGCGTCACAGGAGGCCCGCAGGGCATCAACGCGATCAAAGTCGGCCGCATTGGAGAGCAGCAGGCGGTCCTCGCCGGCGTCGTCGATGTATCCGTCGATCGACATGCTCGCACTGAGCACGGTGTACGGGCGCTCAGCCACGCGTCCCGCCCGCCCCCACGGTGGCCGCCCGGGGAAGTTGCGGGGAGTCGGCCAAGCCGGCGCGGCGCCGGCCCGGGCGCCCCCGCGCGGGGATGAACGCCGCGGCCCCGGRCAGGCAGGCAATGATCGCCAGGACCCCGTACACCACCGCGACGCTCACGCCCTGGCCGGCACCCAGCCCGACGGCCCCGAAGGCCCACGCGGCCGCCCCTTCCCGCGGTCCCCAGCCGGCAATGTTCGCCGGGACGGCCATGGCCAGCAGCACGAGCATCGCCAGCGGGAGCAGCTGCACCGGGGTCGCCGCCACGCCCGCGGTCCGCGCAGCGATCAGGAAGACCGCGGCATGCCCGGCCGTTGCACCGACGGAGGCCAGGACGACGCCGGGCCATGCGCGTCCGGCGAGCAGTGCGGCTCGAAGGCCGGCCACGCTGCTGCGGACCGCCCGGAACCGGAGGGCCGGGCCGGCGGCGGAGCGGACGCGAAGCACCAGTAGGGCGCCGACGGCCAGTGCCGCGACGGCCGCGGCCACCAGCGGCAGCGACAACCGCAGCGGGGAGGGCAGCAGGGCCAGCAGGAGCACGGCCAGCACGAGCTGGACGAGCTGTCCGGCGAGGCGTTCGCCGGCCACGGCCGCCAGCCCCCGTCGCACCTCACCCTGGTCCCGGCCGTGCGCCAGGCCCCGGTGCACATCCCCGAGCACGCCGCCGGGCAGCGCGGTGTTCAGGAACTGCGAGCGATAGTAGGCGACGATCGAGCGTCGCAGCGAAAGCTCCAGGCCCAGCGATCGCCCGACGAGCCGCCACCGCCACGCACTGCACACCGTTGTGAAAAACGTCAGGACGAGGGCCGCCAGCACGGCCCGCGCATCGATCCTGGTGATGCCATCCAGGAACGGGGCGGCGCCCAGCCGCCAGGCCAGCGCGGCCAGGATCACCGCCCCGGCCGACACTTTCAGCCACCGCCAGGCAACCGGGTGCCGGGACATTTCAGGCCCCGACCCGGGCGAGGACATCGGCGAAGTGCGCGGTGGCGGCCGGCCAGCTCGGCAATGTTTCCCGGCGTTGCCGGGCGGCCGTGCGCAGGCGCAGGCGCCATTCCGCGTCGCCCAGCCACCTGCGCAGTGCCGCCGCCACCGCGGCCGGGTCATCGGGCGGCACGAGCAGTCCGGGTCGGGTGGCGCCGGCTGCGTATCCAAGCGCTTCCGGCACGCCGCCGACCGCCGCCGCAATCACCGGGAGCCCGCGCGCCAGCGCCTCGGCGACGACCATGCCGTACGTTTCGGCACGCGAACAATGCACCAGGACGTCGGCGGCGRGCTGCAGGGCGGCCAGGTCCCCGGCAGTGCGGACCCCGAGGAAGCGGATCCGGTCGGCAATTCCGGCTTCGAGGGCCTGGCGGTGCAGGCGCTCGACGAATCCCGGATCGAGGTCCGCGGAGCCCACGCAGACGCAGTTCCACGCGAGGTCCCTGATCTCACCCAGGGCGGCGATAAGCACGTCGTGCCCCTTCGCCGGGGTCAGGGCCGCGACGCAGAGCAGCGCGCCGCCGTCGGCCGTGCCCGGGGCCGCGGCGGCGGCGTCCGCACCGGGGGCGATGACCTCGATCCGGCCCGGCGGCAGCCCGTAGAGTTCAAGCAGCCGGGCCTTCGTCCACTCGCTCGTGGCGACGATCGCGGTCGCCGCCCAGAGCACCGCGCCTTCGACGGCGCCGGCCGCGTCCCGGGGCCCGGACGCCAGGAGCATGTGCACGAGCACCACCAGTTGCAGGCGGCCCGCGGCCGCGCTCACGCCGGGCACGGATGAGGCGACCAGCCCGTCGAGCACCACCACGGCCCCGTCGTCCAAGCCCGCCAGCAGGCCGGTCAGGACGGCGCACGCAGCGGCGTCCGGCCGGGGCCAGGCACCGGGCAGGGCATGCTCGCGCACCGCCCATCCGCTGGCGGCCAAGCCCCGGCAGAGGCGGCGGTCATAGACGTTTCCCCCGCTGGGCCGCGCCGGGTCATCGATGCCCGCGGGGACGATGACGTGCGCCACCCTCATAGCGGACGCTCGTAGCTGGCCCACGCAATGTGGGATTCGTGCAGCGTGACCATGATGGCGGCAAGTTCGTGTGCCGCCGCACCAAAGGCGCCGGCGTGCACACGCGCCGCCAGCCGATCGGCGATGACCCGGGCCAGGGCCTCGGTGGAGGTGTTCATGCCGGCGAACGCCGGATCGTCGTCGAGGTTCCGGTAGCCCAGGTCCGCGGCAATCGCATGCAGTTCCTCGGCGGCCCGCCCGATGTCAACCACTATGTTGTCGGGATCGAGCGTTTCGCGCTTGAAGGTTGCGTCGATGAGGTACGTCGCTCCGTGCAGGCGCTGCGCCGGCCCGAAGGACGCACCGTGGAAGCTGTGCGCGATCATGATGTGGTCGCGGACCGTCACGCTGAACATGGCATCACCGGGTTCCGTAGGTTATGAGGTGGCACAGCGCCGGCTGGCGTCCGTCCGCGAGCCGCGCCATGACCTCGGGCAGTTCCTCGAACCGGGAGGAGCCGGTGAGGAGCGCATCGAAGGCCGGGTCCCGGAGCAGGGTCAGGGCGAATTCCACGCGCGCCCTGGCGGTGCGGTTGCGCCGGCGGGCGGGGGCGACGGCGCCGACCTGGCTGGAGCGGATGCCCAGCCGGCCGGAGTGAAAGGCGCCGCCCAGGGACAATCGCACCACGGTGTCGCCGTACCAGCTCAGGTCGATGACGGTGCCCTCCGGCTCCAGCAGGTCCAGGGAGAGCTGCAGGCCCTCGGACGTGGCGCTGGTGTGAAAGACGAGGTCGCAGTCCGGGGTCGCATCGGGGGGCAGCGCGAAGCCGGCGCCGAGGGCGGCAGCGACGCCGGCCTTCCCGGGGTCGACGTCGACAACGGTCACCCGCACCCCCACGATCTGGGAGAGCAAACGGGCAACACAGCAGCCCACCATGCCCGCGCCGACGACGGCGATCCGATCGCCCACCAGTGGCGCGGCATCCCACAACGCATTGACGGCGGTCTCGACCGTGCCGGCCAGCACGGCCCGTGCCGGCGGCACACCGTCGGGGACCGGGAACACCGCCGCGGCCGGCACCACGTAGGCGGTTTGATGCGGGTATAGGGCGAAAACGGTGCGCCCGAGCAAAGCGCCCGGACCCTGCTCCACGATGCCGACGTTGAGGTAGCCGTACTTGACCGGCGCCGGGAAGTCGCCGGCCTGGAAGGGTGCGCGCATCAGGGCCCGTTGGCTGGGCGGGACCCCGCCACGGAACACCAGGGCCTCACTGGCCCGGCTCACCCCCGAATACAGGGTCCGCACCAGCACCTCGTCCGGGCCGGGCGGGCGCAGGGTTTCCGCCCTGATCTCGCCGGTGCCGGGCTCTCGCAGCCAAAACGCGAACGCATCTGTCCCCACGGATCCGAGCCCCCTTCCGTTTCCACGATTAACCGTACGATTGCCCTTATCCTAATGTTGTTGCCGTCTTCAAAATACGGAGGCACCGTGCGTTCGGTTCAATCCGGTCCGATCGTCGGGCTGAGCTCCCAGCTGGCGCTCCTGCCGGTGCTCGCCCTGACCGTTGGCCTGGGCGCGCCGGGGTGGGGCGCCGGCATTGTCTATGCCCTGGCGGCGAATGCGGCCCTGGCCCGGGGGCTGGCCCGGCGGGGCGCCGGCGGTTTTGGGCCGGCCGACTGGGTGACGCTGGTGCGGGCCACGCTCGTGGCCGGGGTGGCCGCCCTCGTGGCGGAGGCATTCGTGCGGCCGGCTCCGGTGGCCGTCCTCGTCACGTTGGCCGCCCTGGCCATCGTGCTCGACGCCGTCGACGGCCGGGTGGCGCGCACCACGGGCACGACGTCGGAGCTCGGGGCCCGCTTCGACATGGAGGTCGACGCGTTTCTGATCCTGGCGCTGGCCATCTACGTCGCCCCGCGGATCGGCGTGTGGGTGCTGATGATCGGGGCGGCCCGCTACCTGTTGCTCGCCGCCGGTCGGTTCCTGCCCTGGCTGCGCGCCGCGGCACCGCCGCGGTACTGGTGCAAGGTCGTGGCCGTCATCCAGGGCGTGGCGCTGACCATCGCGGCGGCGGACATTGTGCCGCGCCCCGTCATGGGCATGGTCCTCAGGGTCGCGCTCGTGCTGCTGGCCGAGTCGTTTGGCAAGGAGGTGTGGTGGCTGTGGCGGCACCGCCGGCCCGGCGGCCGCCCCAAGGTGCCGGCACTGACCCTGCCGGCGGTGCTGCTCGTCTGGCTTGTGCTCGTCATCCCGGCGGACCCCAGCCTCATCACACCGGCCGCGTTTGTGAGCATCCCCCTCGGCGGGCTGGTCATCGTCACGGCCGCGCTCGTGCTGCCGCCGGCGCGCAGGCGGGGGGCGGCGCGGCTCGCGGGCGTGCTGCTCGGCCTGCTGGCCCTCTTGAAGGCGCTGAACCTGGGGTTCTTCGCCGCCCTTGACCGCCCGTTCGACGCCGTTGGCGACTGGTCCTACCTGGGGCCGGGCGTCGGCGTCCTGGGCGACTCGATCGGCCCGGGGTGGGCGATCGTGGCCGTCGCGGCGGCGGCGGTGCTCGCCGTCGCCGTCGTGATCGTCATGGCGCTGGCGGTCGGACGGCTGTGCCGGGCGGCGGCGGCCCACCGGCGCGTGTCCGTCCGGACCGTGACCGCGCTCGGCGTGGTGTGGATTCTCTGCGCCGTGACCGGTCTGCAGGTCGCGGCGGGCGTGCCTGTGGCCTCCACGAGTGCGGCCGCCCTGGTCTATCGCCAGCTCCAGCACGACGTCGTCGACCGGAACGCGTTCCTCGCCCAGATCGCCCGCGACCCCGTGCGCGACGTTCCCGCCGAGCAGTTGTTGACCGGGCTGCGCGGGAAGGACGTGCTGCTGGTGTTCGTGGAGAGCTACGGCCGCATCGCGGTCCAGGGCGGGACGTTCTCGCCCGGGGTTGCCGCAGCGCTCCGGGCCGGAACCGGCGAACTGGCGGCGTCGGGCTTTGCCGCGCGCAGCGCCTTTCTCACCTCGCCGACCTTTGGCGGCATCAGCTGGCTGGCCCACTCCACCCTGCAGTCCGGGCTCTGGGTTGACAGCCAGCGGCGCTACGACGACCTCCTCCCGCGCGACCGGCTGACCCTCACGGGCGCCTTCGCACGCGCCGGCTGGCGTACGGTCTCCGACATCCCGGCGGACACCACCGACTGGCCGGAGGGGAAGCGGTTCTACCACTACGACGCCGTCTATGACTCCCGGAACGTCGGCTACCGCGGCCCGAAGTTCAGCTACGCCACGATGCCTGACCAGTATGTGCTCTCCGCCTTCCACCGGCTGGAACTGGCACCCGCCCGCCGCGCGCCGGTCATGGCCGAGATCGACCTCGTCTCGAGCCACACGCCGTGGACCCCGCTCCCGCGGCCGGTGCCGTGGGAGCAGGTGGGCGACGGCACGATCTTCGACGGGATGCCGGCGCTGGGCGAGTCCCCGAAGGCCGTGTACAAGAGCCCGGAGAAGATTCGTGGCCTGTACGGGCAGTCCATCGAATACACGCTGAACACGCTCGTCTCGTTTGTCACCAGCCATCCGGACCCGAACCTGGTCTTGATCGTGGTCGGCGACCACCAGCCGAACGCGTTGGTCAGCGGCGCGCAGGCCGGACATGACGTGCCCGTCTCGATCATCGCCGCCGACCCGAACGTCTTGGCTCAGATCTCGGCCTGGAATTGGCAGGCGGGCATGTTGCCGCAGGCGGGCGCACCCGTGTGGCCGATGAGCGCGTTCCGGGATCGCTTCCTGGCGGCCTACAGCCCCGCTCTCAACGCCTCGCCACCTGCCGGCGCGTCGCCAGCAGGCCGGCCAGGCCCCCGATGATCGCCACGACCTCCACGATGGCGGCCACGAAGACCTCCCAGATGCTCCAATGCTCGTGCACGCCGAAAAGTCCCACGGTGGCGGAGATGAGGAACGCACCCAGCGTGGAGGCCCCGAACAAAACGGCGAGCACCAGCGGCAGCCAGTGATGCCAGACCAACAGCAAGATGCCAATGACGATCCCGCCGGCGAAATTGGCCAGCATGGCCGGGCCGATGACGGCGGTGTCACGGAACACCAGGAACCATTGCTCCAGGTGAATCACGGCCGAGATCAACACCGCCACCGAGACAACGATGCGAATCCACATGGCTTCCTCCCTTTCGTTCGGGCGACCCGTCCCTGACCAGGAGGCTGGTGTGCGCGTGCCTTAGTTTACCTTTTTGGGCTGAAACGGCGAGGGAAATTTCTTTCGTGGAGGCCTGCTGCGGGAGCCGAAATTTCCCGCCGGAGTGCGGCGCGTGGGGCCGGGTACGCCAAAAAACCCCGCATTCCAAGGGAGTGCAGGGCTTTCGGTGGTGAGCTCCCCCGGCTGGACTTGAACCAGCAACCCTTCGATTAACAGTCGAATGCTCTGCCAATTGAGCTACAGGGGATCGCGCAGAAACAACAATAACAAAGGGTTGCCCGGTTGCGAAATCGGCCGGTTCAGTCGCCCCGCAGTTGGCGCCTGGCGGCCTCGAGCTCCATCAGTTCGCGTTGCAGCAGCCGGTAACCCTCCGGGTCCAGCGCCGGGTCCATGCGCTGGAGCGCACCGAGCCGTTCCTGCTTCAGGCGGGTGATTTGCATTTCAAAGAGCCGCCGCAGGATGTCGCGGCAGTAGCGGTGCAGCGTTTCCTCCTTCGTGGCCGGCAGCGGGCTCAGCGCCAGCTCCGCCACCAAACCCGAAAGGGCCGCCGGAACGTTCTCCCGCACCGCCTCCAGCCACTGCGACGAGGCGGCCTGTGACTCCCCCGCCGCCGCAATGCCCCGCTGAATGGCCTGGTACGCCGCCACCCCAAAGTCCGTGGCCTGAAAATGCTGCCAATTGCCGGCACTGAGGAGCCCCGGATGCTGCAGGACCACTTCCAGGGCCTCCCGTTCCATGCGGGCCTGGGGGTCGCGCGGATCCGGCCGGCTGAACTCCGGCTGCGCCGGCACGGCCGGATCGGGCCCGACGCCGGCCGCGGCGCCCTGCCCCGGGGCGCCTTGTGGACGGCCCGGCCCCGGGGCCGCGGGGCCGGGGGCGCCCTGGTGCGCGTGGGAGCGCCGTTCGGCGGCCTTGACGGCGCGCAGGACCTCGTCCGGGTCGGCGATGCCCAGCCAGCCGGCCAGTTCCTGGCTGTACCCCATGCGGGTCGAGCCGTCGCGAATGGCGGCCACCACCGGGGCCGAGGCCCGCAGGCCGTTGACCCGGCCTTCGACCGTGCTCAGGTCAAACTTGGCCAGTGTGGAGCGGATGGCAAATTCAAACAACGGCCGGCGCGAGCGGATCAGGGAATGCACGGCCTCGTCGCCGCGGCGCTGGCGCAGCTCGCAGGGATCGGCGCCGGAGGGTTCCACGGCCACGAACGTCTGCGCCACGAACCGCTGGTCCTCGTCGAACGCCTTCAGCGCCGCCTTCTGGCCGGCCGCGTCGCCGTCGAAGGTGAAGACCACCTCCCCGCCGGTGCCGTCGTCGGAGAGCAGCCGCCGCGCCACCTTGATGTGGTCGGCGCCAAAGGCGGTCCCGCACGTGGCCACGGCGGTGTCAACGCCGGCCAGGTGGCAGGCCATGACGTCCGTGTAGCCCTCCACCACCACCAGCTGGCGCTTGGAGGCAATGTTCCGCTTCGCCAGGTCGATCCCGTACAGGACCTGGGATTTCTTGTAGAGCACGGTCTCGGGCGTGTTCAGGTACTTCGGCCCCTGGTCCTCGTCGAAGAGCTTGCGCGCACCAAAGCCCACCGTGTCCCCGGCGATGTCGCGGATGGGCCACACGAGCCGGCCCCGGAACCGGTCGTAGATCCGGCTCTGCCCGCCCCCGCCGGAGCTTTCCGAAAACATGCCGGTGAGCTTGAGCTCCTCCTGCGTGAAGCCCTTGTTGGAGAGGTGCTTGAGCAGCCCGTCCCAGCCCTGCGGCGCAAAGCCGACCCCGAACCGGTCCGCCGCGCTGCGTTCAAAGCCGCGTTCCGCCAGGAATTTTCGCCCCGCCGCCGCGGCGGGCGAGAGCAGCTGTTCGCGGAAGAACTCCCCGGCGATCTTGTGCGCGTCGAGCAGCCGCTGCCGGCGCCCCACGTCCTCGCGCCGCGGGCCGGAGCCGCCGTCCTCGTAGTGCAGCTCAAAGCCGATGCGCCCGGCCAGCTTTTCCACGGCCTCGGAAAACGGGATGTGGTCCATCTTTTGGATGAAGGAGATGACGTCGCCGCTCTCCTGGCAGCCGAAGCAGTGGAAATACCCCATCTGCGGGCGCACATGGAAGGACGGGCTGCGCTCGTCATGGAACGGGCATAGGCCCTTGAAGGAGCCGATCCCGGCCGATTTGAGGGTGACGTAGGCGTCGACGACTTCCTTGAGGTCGGTGCGCGTGCGCACCTCGTCAATGTCTTCTCGTCTAATCAGCCCGGCCACACGGCCAGTTTACGCGAGCGCCTAGAGCAGTGTGCGCTCCAGGCCCACGAGCCGCTCATGAAGCCCCAGGGCCGAGACATCGGTGAGTGAGGCGATCTGGTCGACCACCACCCGCAGCCGGGCGTCGTCGTCGGCGGCGGCCCGCCAATCCGCGGCAAACATGGTCTCCAGGTGCTGTTCGCCGGTGGCGTGCAGCACCGCCACCAACTCGCTGAGCACGTCCTGCTGGCGCTGGTAGATGGGCTGGCGGTGCTCGGTGGTCATGACGAACGTGGTGGCCAGGCCCTTCATGACGGCGATTTCCAGGGCGGTTTCCTCCGGCACGATGACGTCCGCGGCATAGCGGGTGAGCCGGTCCGGGCCGTAAATGGCCCGGGTGGCGTTGACGGCGCTCTGGCAGAAGCGCCCGATCAGCTGGCTGGTCATGTCCTTCAGTGCCGCCATCGAGGCCCGGCTGCCGTCGGCATGGCGCACCCACACGTCGGTGCCCTCCAGGCGGGCCAGGGCCGCATCGATGGCAGCGGTGTCCACGGCGGGCAGGTACCACTGCTGCGTGTAGCCCAGCACCCGGCTGCGCTGGTCCGGGTTGGCCAGCCACTTCAGCTGCACGTGCCCGGCCACGATGGCGTCTTCCACGTCGTGCACGGAGTAGGAGATGTCGTCGGCCAAGTCCATCACCTGCGCCTCGATGCAGGTCCGGCCCGCGGGCGCGTCGCGGCGCAGCCACTCGAAGACGGGGAGGTCATCGACGTAGGCGCCGAACTTGCTGGTGCGCCGGCCGTTGAGCAGGGGGGCGTCCGCGGCCAGCCACGGATATTTCGCGGAGGCGTCCAGGGAGGCGCGGGTCAGGTTCAGGCCAGCCGAACCGCCGTCGGGCATGAGCACCTTGGACTCCAGCCGGGTCAGCAGGCGCAGCGTTTGGGCGTTGCCCTCAAAGCCGCCAATGTCATGGGCCAGGTCGTTGAGGACCGACTCGCCGTTGTGGCCAAACGGGGGGTGGCCCAGGTCATGGGCGAGGCAGGCGGTGTCCACGACGTCGGGGTCGCAGCCGAGCACGTGGCCAAGTTCCCGGCCGATCTGGGCCACCTCGAGGCTGTGGGTGAGGCGGGTGCGCACGAAGTCGTCCGTGTCCGGGGCCACCACCTGGGTCTTGGCGCCGAGCCGGCGCAGCGCCGAGGAATGCAGCACCCGGGCCCGGTCCCGTTCAAAGACGGTGCGCAAACTGGTCTTGGGGGCTTCCTGGACCCATCGTTGCGCGTCGTGGGGCGAGTAGGGAGGCTGGGGCGCTGCGGTGGACATACCCCCCAGTTTAGGGCCACCGCGCCGGAGCCGTCGGAGGCCGTCCACAAGCGCCGGAGCCCGCCGTGCCCTATCCGCCGGAGACGTCCAGTTCGGCCCCGAGGAGCTCGAGCTTTTGCGATCCGCTGAGGGTGCGTTCCTTCAGCCAGCCGTCCGGCAGGGTGGTGCGCTTGGGCGTGCCGGCGCGGCCGCGGGGGCCCTCGGCGTCCGCCCCCGGGTAGGGCGAGTCCATGTCCAGCTGGTCCAGCAGTGTGCGCAGTACCTCCAAGGTGGGCACGGCCGCCAGCTGGGCGCGCAGTTCCCCGCCCACCACATACCCCTTGAAGTACCAGGCCATGTGCTTGCGGATGTCGCGCAGCGCCTTGTTTTCGTCGTCGAAGGTGTCGATCAACAGTTCGGCGTGCCGGTAGACGGCGGCGGCCACCTCGGCCAGTCCCGGCCGGTGCCGGCGGTCGCTGCCCTCGAAGGCGGCCATGAGGTCCCCGAACAGCCACGGCCGGCCCTGGCAGCCGCGGCCCACCACGACCCCGTCCACCCCGGTTTGGCGGACCATGGCAATGGCGTCCTCGGCGCTCCAGATGTCGCCGTTGCCCAGCACCGGGATGTCCGGCAGGGCCTCGCGGAGCCGGGCGATCGCCTCCCAGTCGGCATGTCCGGAGTAGAACTGGCTGGCGGTGCGGGCATGCAGGGCAACCGCCGCGACGCCGGCGTCGCGCGCAATGCGCCCGGCCTCCAGGTAGGTCAGGTGGTCGTCGTCGATGCCCTTGCGCATCTTGATGGTCAGCGGCAGCCCGCCCTTGGAGGCTTCGCGGACGGCGGTTTGCACGATCGCCGTGAAAAGGTCGATCTTCCAGGGCAGCGCCGCTCCCCCGCCGCGCCGGGTCACCTTGGCCACGGGGCAGCCGAAGTTCAGGTCGATGTGGTCGGCATGGTCTTCCTCCACGAGCATGCGCACGGCCCGGCCGACGGTTTCCGGGTCGACGCCGTACAGCTGGACGGAGCGGACCTTTTCGTCGTCGTCGTGGCTGATCAGCCGCATGGACTCCGGCGTCCGCTCGACCAGCGCCCGGGAGGTGACCATCTCCGAGACAAACACGCCGCCGCCGTGTTCCCGGCACAGCCGCCGGAACGCCGTGTTGGTGATTCCCGCCATGGGGGCCAGCACCACCGGGGTGTCCACGGTGATGTTGCCAAGTTTCAGGGGCGGCAGGTCCAGCTTGGTGTCGCTGGTGGGGATATCTGTAACAGTCACCCTGCAATTCTCTCAAAGTCGTCCAAATTAAGCCCGCCGCGCAGGTGCGGGGTCAGCACGGTGCGTGTTGGCGTGTTGTTCGGCCCGCTCAATATCGCGTTTTGTCCGCCGGGCCATTGTGTTCCCGATCGCGGTCCCCCCAGAATGAACTATGACGGTCACGTTGAGGTCCCTGGAAACCGCGGTTCCGCCGACCATCCTGGTCCAGACCGAGGCCCGGGACGTCTTCGCGGCCCAGCCCGGGCTGACCCGCCTGGGCCGGCGGCTGGTGCAGACCTGTTTTGACCAGTCCGCCATCGACACCCGGCACACGGCGGTGGCCGAGATGAGCACCACCGTCCACCCGGATTCGCCCGTGTTCTTCGACCTGGCCGCCGGGCTGCTGCTCAACCCCGGGACCAAGGCCCGCAACGACCTTTTTGCGGTCGAGGCCAGCACCTTGTTCATCGAGGCGGCCGCGGCGGCGGTGGCCGCGTGCGACGGCGTGGGGCCGGCCGACATCACGCACGTCATCACCGTTTCCTGCACCGGCTTTTTCAACCCGGGCCCGGACTACAAGATCGTGCGTGCCCTGGGCCTGGACCCCGCCGTGCAGCGCTACCATCTGGGCTTCATGGGCTGCTATGCCGCGTTCCCGGCGCTGCGGGCGGCCAAGGCCTTTTGTGACGCCGACCCGCAGGCCGTGGTGCTGGTGGTCAGCGCCGAGCTGTGTTCCCTGCATGTGCGCACCTCCAATGACCCGGACACCATCATGGGGTCCTCGCTGTTCGCCGACGGCGCGGCGGCCGCCGTCGTGACGGCCCGCGAGCTGCCGAGCACCCGGGCGGTGATCGACCTGGACCACTTCGAGACGGTCCTCACGCCGGTCGGTGAGGACTCGATGGCGTGGAACATCGGCGACCAGGGCTTTGAAATGGTGCTCACCACCTATGTGCCGCGCATCATCGATGACCACATCGTCGGCGCGCTGGAGCCGCTGCTGGCCCACGAACCGGCCCTGGCGGCACGGCCCTACCGGGACATCCGGCACTGGGCCATCCATCCCGGCGGGCGCAGCATCCTGGACAAGGTCGAGGCGAAGCTCCAGCTCACCGCCGACCAGCTCGTCCCGTCCCGGGAAACGCTGCGCAACTTTGGAAACATGAGCAGCGCCACCGTCATGTTCGTGCTCAAGCACATCCTGGGGCTACCCGCCGTGGACGCGCGGGAGAGCATCTGCGCCATGGCGTTCGGGCCCGGGCTGACGGTGGAAACCGGCTTGTTCACCAAGGTCGCCGCCGTGCCGGCCAACGATCCGCGACGCACGGCCGGGGCGGCAGTCGGTGACCTGGAAAACGCGGCCGCCCGCTAGCCGCGGCGACCCGCAAGGCCTGCGGCAGGGCCTCCAGCGCGGCTTCCTGCGCGAGCGCGACGAGGACGCCGTGGAGGAGATGGACAAACCGGACTGCGACCCCGGCCGGCTGGCCCGCACCTATGCCCAGTTCCCGCTCATCAACGCCGTGGTGTCCGGGTGGCGCGGCGCCTACCGGCAGCGGATCCGGCCCCTGCTCTCGGACACCGCCACCACCTCGCTGCTGGACATCGGCTGCGGCGGCGGGGACATCGCCCGCAAGCTGGCCCAATGGGCTGCCCGCGACGGGCTCCTGCTGGAGATCACCGCGATCGATCCGGACCAGCGGGCGCTCGACTTTGCCGCCGCGCTGCCGCCGATGCCGGGGCTGACCTTTCGCCGCGCGGACACGGCCGCGCTGGTCGGCGAGGGCCGGTCCTATGACGTGGTGATCTCCAACCACCTCCTGCACCACCTCGCCCCGTCCGAGCTCCGCGGCCTGATCGCCGATTCCCACATCCTGGCCCGCCGGGCCGTGCTGCACAGCGACATCGCCCGCCACCGCGCCGCCTACCTGTTGTTTGCCGCCGGGACCCTGCCGTTCTTCCCCGGATCGTACATTCGCCGGGACGGGCTGACCTCGATCCGGCGCAGCTATACGGCCGCGGAACTGCGCGCCGTGGTCCCGCCGACCTGGACCGTGCGGGACGTCCGCCCGTTCCGGTTCCTGCTGCTGTTCCCGGCGGACGGCCGTGGTTGAGCCGGCCGGCGGCATGGTTGATGTGGTCATCGTCGGCGCCGGGCCGGTGGGCCTGTATCTGGGCGCGCTGTTGCTGCAGCACGGAGTCAGTGTGCGGGTCCTGGAACAACGGTTGGAGCGAAGCACCCACTCCCGTGCCATCGGCATCCACCCGCCGGCCCTGGCGGCATTGGCCGCCGTCGGGGTCGCACCCGCACTGCTGGCGGAGGGAGTCCACATCCGCCGGGGCGAGGCCCGCAGCGGCGGCCGGGTGGTGTCCGGGCTGTCCTTTGCCGAGGCGTCCTCCGCCGGGCCGGTTGTGCTGACGCTCCGCCAGGCGCGCACCGAGGCCGTCCTGG
Organism: Specibacter sp. RAF43; assembly: GCF_052114065.1. NCBI lineage: Bacteria > Bacillati > Actinomycetota > Actinomycetes > Micrococcales > Micrococcaceae > Specibacter > Specibacter sp. RAF43. The sequence goes on from NZ_JBFREA010000034.1 coordinate 21,903, forward strand.
AGGCCCGGGTCCGCGCGCTGGACCCGGCGGCGCTGGTGCGCGGCGTCCACATCGCCGCCCTGCACGACGCCGGCTCCCATCTCTCGCTTCGGGCCTCCCCGGGTGCCGGGCCGAACCCCTGCCGGGGACAATCGTTCCGGGGCCGGCTGGTGATCGGTGCCGACGGTGCGCGTTCGAACATCCGCCGGGCCTTGGGCATCCCCACCCGGGGCCGGAACTACCCGGACACGTACCTCATGGGCGACTTTCCCGACGACGGTGCCGACGGCGCCGTCGCGGTGCTGTACCTGGAGCCCGGCGGCATCGTGGAGTCCTTCCCGCTGCCGGACGGGCTGCGGCGGTGGGTGGCCCACACGGACGCCCTGCGCCCGGAGGCGACCGCGGCGTATTTGGCCGGGCTGATCCAAGAGCGCACCGGCGCCACGGTGGATCCGGCCGCCAACAGCATGCTCAGCGCCTTTGCGGTCCGCTCGCGGCTGGCCGCCCGGATGGTGCGCGGCAGGGCGGCGCTCGTGGGCGATGCCGCGCATGAGATCAGCCCGATCGGCGGCCAGGGCATGAACCTGGGCTGGCTGGACGCCGCGGCCCTGGCCCCCATCATCGTGGCGGCCCTGGGCGGGGAACCCACCGGCGCCCGATTGGCACGCTTTGAGCGCGGCCGCCTGCGGGCCGCCCGGCACGCGTCCTGGCAGGCCGGGCTGAACATGGCGCTCGGGCGGCCCCTGCCGGCGTCGTGCCTGGAACTACGCAATGCCGCACTTGCCCAGGCCTTCCGCAACCCGTCGCTGCGCCACGCCGTCGCCCGCCGCTTCACCATGCAGTGACCGCCCGCCCGGTCCGGCGCCCGCCTACTCCCCGAGCACGAGCGTCTCGGCGCCGCGGACCGCGGCCGCGCCCACCTCGATCATGGGATTGACGACGGCGGCCACCGCTTCCATGGAATCGTCCAGTTCCAGCAGCACCGGGTACTGGTGGGTGATCAGGGCCAGCAGGTCGTACACGGCGCGCACGGCATCGTCGCGGGCAAGGTCCGGCTCGACGCCCAGGAACACTTCCGAGGCCGGGGCCGCCGGAGCTGATCCGTCCGGCAAGCCGGCGCCCGGCGCGTAGCTGATCGCGAATGCCTCGATGCGATGCTTCCCGCCCGGCTGCGCGCGGGAGCCCGCGGCGGCGCCGTGCCCGGCCCGCAGCACCAGCGCCCCGCGGGCGCCGGTGAGATCATCCAGGAACATGCGCTGCACGGCGCCCGGGGTCAGCGGGCCGGTGGGATCCCACCGGTTCACGGACTCGTAGTAGCGGCCCACCACATCGCTTAGTTCCACGGATCCGGTGGCCAGCTCCTGCACGCGTGCCGTGGCCTCCGCCTCGGTGCCCTCCCCGAAGACCGGCAGTTTCAGCGCGCCCGGGGCCACCTCAACGACCCGGTTGCGCTGGAGCGCGGTGAGCCCGGCCGCCGCGGCAAAACCGGCACCCGAGGTGCCGGGGGACACCTTGGTGCGCAACGCCGTCGTCCCAACCAAACCGGCGGCCCGCGCCTGCCGCGCCGCCGCGCGCAGCCGGCCCAGC
>NZ_JBFREA010000035.1:0-22692 GCF_052114065.1 Specibacter sp. RAF43
GTGATCAGCCGGCAACCAATCCCGGATATCCGGGGGCAATCCCGGATATCCGGGGGCAAAAGGAACGGCGTCTCACGATCAACACGGCGATAATCTCGGGCCATGCTCCATTCTTAAACACCACCCACAACAAAACCGGCACCGCCACACCCAAAAAGCAACAGGCTCATTCGGGCTGATTTTCGACATGTATTGCGGGTCAGACGGAAGTGGGAGGCGGCTCACGCCTCGGTGACGTCGCCGGTGGCGGTGTCGAAGGCAAAGGTCTTCGCGGCGCCGCGGCCGGAGGCTGCCAGCGCAAACGTGACCACGGCCCGGCCGGCGGCCAGATCCCCCGCCGTCACCGTGTAACTGGCCGTGAAGCCAAGGTGCTCGCCCGGGTGGAGGGCGGCCCGTTCGGCCACCTCGACGCCGTTGAGCCGGACCACGACGCCGGTCGCCGGCGCTGTGCCCTTGGCCGCTGTGCCGTTGGCGCCGTTGGCTACGCGGCCGGCAAAGGCCAGGATGTCCCCGGCCTTGTACCCGGGGATGACCGGGCCGTAGTTCAGCTCCTGCGACTCACGGTTGGAGATCACCTGCGGCGCCTCCGCCGAGTATCCCTGCCCCACCTCCTTCCAGGCGGCCGGATTCCAGTCGCCGTCGGCCTGCGCCAGCACAAACGTTTCGCCAATGCTCCGCCACACGGCCGGGCGGGCCGGGGTGACCGAGCGCAGGACCACGTCCAAGGCGAGGTCGCCGGCACGCACGGTGCCGCCGTCGTGCCGCAGACCCGCGGCGGGGGAGTCCAGCAGGGCCCGTGGTTCAACCGAGACAAACACGATTTCCTGGTAGCCCTGGCGCTCGTAGAGGACGCCGATCCGGCCGTCGGGGAGCCTGGCGGCGGTGGAATATTCGGAGCTCCCGGAACACAGGGTCAGGGCCTGTGGCCAGGTTGCGCCGTTGTCCCGGGAGAGCTTCAAGACGGTATTGCGACGCAGCAGGGAGTCGTGGTTGTGTGTGGCAATGAGCCAGTCCCCGGTGTCCGGAGCCGCCAGCGCGGTCACGTTCGGCAGGCCGTCAAAGCGGGCCAGCGAGCCGTTGTCGCTGGGATCGGGCAGTTCCGGGTGCGGGACGGCGGCGGTATAGCTGTGCCCGCCGTCGGTGGAGACGGCCGCCAGGCGGTGCGGTGTGGCGCGCGAATGCAGCAGCAGGCTGCCGTCTGCCCGGGCCGCCACCTTGTTCTCGTTGCACCCGGCCACCGGCTCGCCGAGTGTCCACGTCTCGCCGTGGTCATCACTGTACGCGCTCGCGGCCATGATCTCGCCGCGGAACAGGACCACGAACTGCTGGACCAGGCGACCGGCGAAGGGGCCGGTGTGAATCTGGATGCCCGCGCCCGCCGCCGCGAAGAGGCCCGTGATCCCGGGCCGTTTGAGCATCGGGGTGAGACGGCGGTGGTGCCAGGTGGCGCCGTCGTCGTCGGAAAAGCTGACGTCCGCGTGTTGGATGGCGTCGCTGGGTTCCAGGCCCTCGGCGGCCTCGAAGAACCCGGCGTGCGTGCCCGCGGCATGGAAGAGGAAGATCCGGCCGGTCCGCGTGTCCACCAGCAGGCTGGGATCGCCGTATCCGTCCAGTCCGGTGCCGGTGCGCACGGTTTGCTGCGGGCCCCAGCTGCGCCCGTTGTCGGTGCTGCGGCGCAACAGGAGATCGATCGGGTTGGGCAGATCGTCCAGGTTGGGGCGGCCGTCATAGGCGGCGAGCAGTGTGCCGGCGGTGGAAACGGCCAGGGCGGGGATGCGGTATTGGCGGTGGCCGCTGTGGCCGCGCCGGGCCAGGACCTGTTCGTTTGGAGTGCTCACGTCTTAACCCTAGGCGAGCCGGCTACGCGACGGTGATGCCCAGGTGGCCGGCCAGGATGGGCGCCAGCAGGCCGAGCTGGTAGTCGTCGATGACGGCGCCGGCCATGGAACCCACACCGGTAAGGGTGTGGAAGTCGGTGCCGCGCAGGTTGAGGAAGTCGACCTTGCCGCCGTCGATCCGCACCGACGCCCAGGTGCTGTCATACAACTCCGCGGAACCCCAACGCGGCGACGTGATCTCAACGTCGCGCCAGCTGGTGCGGGAGGCCAACAGGACGGGTGCAAAGCTGTCCCGGAGAATGGCATCGCGGAATCGGACGCCGCGCAATTGGGCATCGTGGAAGGTGGGTCCCTGCAGCTCGCACTCCAGGAAGTCCGTCGCTGACAGGTCCAGGCCGTCAAAGACCGGCCGGTCAAAGTACTGGCCGTCGTGGGTGTCGCCGGCGCTAATGAACCGGTCCTCGTTGCGTTTGAGCTCGCTGAGCCGGACGGTGGTCAGACGGGGCGCGCGGGGAGCTGGGGTGGGGGCCATCGGACCAGCGTACCCATCAGCGCTGCCGCGCGAAATCTGCCGGCCGCCCTGCATCCAAAGACGGGCTGCATCCAATGACGGCCGGCCCGGCGAGCTCGGTCAGGCGCCCGTCGATGCGTTGCGGAGCACCTCGAACAACTCGCGTTCGAGGTTGTCGCGTGCCTGGTCCGCCCACAGCTCCTGCCCCCTGCCGGTATGGAACAAGGGATCCAGCCCCAGCAGCCGGCGAAGGACGGCGGCCCGGCCCGCGGCGAAGTCGGCCGCCGGGACGTGGGCGTAGTCCGCGCGGACGCCGGCCACATAGCGCGCGTAGGCCTCGGGCGACCCGCCCAGCACGGCGAGGTCCGCGTCGCACAGGAGGGCGCCTGCGCTGTCCGTCGGGGAGGGGGAATGGGTGGCCGTCAGCAGGACCAACCGCGGCACCTCGGCGGCCTCGGCGGTCGGCACCAGGTGCTCCAGGCGCTGCCGGGCCAGGGCGGCCGAGTGCTCCTCGTCGAGCCGGGGGACCCCGTTGTACACCGCGTCGTGGAACCAGGCGGCCAGCACCACGGGGCGGGGCGGGGCGCCGTCGGTGAGCAGGTCCAGCGACTCCAGCACGGCCAGCAAGTGCGTGGCGGAGTGGTAGTGCCGGTGCGGTTCCGTCCACCGCTGCAGCAATTCCGCGCCGAGTTCCGCACGGCCCGGCAGCAGCGTGTCCCACCGGTACGCCAGGGCCGTGCCCACGGACTTGCTCCGGTGGCGGGCCTTGACCCGCAGGCCGGAGGCGGCCAGCGTACGAACCAGTTCCTTTCCGGACACGGGCACCGCCCCGGCCGCCACCAGCTGCGCGTAAAGCCGTTCGGGGACATCGTAGTGGTCCAGGTCAAAGGCCCGTCCCGTCACCCCGGCCGCCGCGGCAAACTCGTGCAGCTCGGTCAGGGACGTGGTGGAGACCAGGTGGGAGAACACCGTCCCGTGCGCCGGCCAATACGGCGGATCGATCAGGATCATGGCCCCAGTGTAGGCCTCCGCCGGGCGGCTCCCTACAGGCTTCGCTCGGCGTAGATCGCCAGGGCGTCCCGGACAAAGGCGGCGCCGACGTCGCCGCCGTAGTTCGCGCCAAACCGTGGATCCGCCGCATACATCTCGCCGAGGCCTCGCACGTAGTCCTTGACGTCGCCGCCCGGCGTGGACGCCGGGGTCCCGGGCACCGAGGTGAGCCACTGGACATGCCGTCGGGCCAGGTCCTGCGCCTCGGGCGACTCCGGGGCGAGGCCGCCCTCCGACGCCGCAATCCAGTCGCGTTGGAGTGCCGCCAGGCGCTCCTTCCAGGAGGCCTTGTCCGCCGCGCTCATGCCCCGCCACCAGGAATCGCCGCTCGCGTACGCGTCCTTGCCCCACCGCTGCTCCACCTCCTCCTTGTATTGGGTGTGGTCGAACCCGTCAAACATGTTTTCCGCCATGAGATTTCCTCCAACTTGTAGGGCGGCAATGGTCTTTTCCACCGACGCGATCTGCCGGGCCAGGCGCTCTTGCTCCTGCCGCAGCCAGGACACGTGCGCCTGCAGCGCCGCGGTCTGCGATGTCCCGTGGTCCAACACGGCCGCAATGACCGGCAGCCCCAGCCCGAGCTCGCGCAGCAGCAGGATGCGCTGGAGCCGCACCAGCGCGTCCTGGTCGTAATGCCGGTAGCCGTTGCCGGCTATCCGGCTCGGTGCCAGCAGGCCGATGTCGTCGTAGTGGCGCAGCGTCCGGCTGGTGGTGCCGGCGAGGGCGGCAATGTGGTGAATGGGCCAGTCCATAACTTGACCTTAAACGTTGACGCAACGGCAAGGTCAAGCCCGGATTTCGCCGAGGGAAAAACACGGTCCAGAGGTGGCCATTTTTAACTTGAGCGTACTAGACTCAACTTTGACGACTGAACCGCCCCTTACTCGCGAAAGGACCCCTCTTGGACGCCAAATTCACCACTAAGAGCCAGGAGGCTCTTTCGGCAGCCGCCATGAACGCCTCCACCGCCGGCAATCCCACGGTCGAGCCCGCCCACCTGCTCAAGGCGCTGATGGACCAGCGCCAGGGCGTGGCCGTGGCCCTGCTGAAGGCGGCCGGCGTCGATCCGGATGTGGTCAGCGTCGCGGCCAGCACGGCCATCCACAACCTTCCGGCGTCATCGGGCACGTCCGTGGCGCAGGCCCAACTCGGCCGCAACACCCTCATCACCGTCCAGGCGGCCCAGCAGGCCGCCGAGGGCATGGGCGACAGCTACGTCTCCACCGAGCACCTGCTGATGGGCCTGGCGGACGACGCCGGCCCCACCGGGCGTGCCCTGCAGCAGGCCGGTGCCACGCGGCGGGCGCTGGAGGCCGCCCTTCCCACCGTGCGCGGTGGCGCGAAGGTGACCTCGCTGGATCCCGAAAACACGTTCCAGGCCCTCGAGAAATTTGGCGTGGACATGACCGCCGTGGCCCGCGCCGGCAAGTTGGACCCGGTCATTGGCCGCGACGCCGAGATCCGCCGGGTCATCCAGGTCTTGAGCCGGCGCACCAAGAACAACCCCGTGCTGATCGGCGAGCCCGGCGTGGGCAAGACGGCCGTCGTCGAGGGGCTGGCCCAGCGGATGGTGGCCGGCGACGTGCCGGAGTCGCTGCGCGGAAAGTCGCTGATCAGCCTGGACCTGTCCGCCATGGTGGCCGGCGCCAAGTACCGCGGCGAATTTGAGGAACGCCTCAAGGCCGTCCTGGAGGAGATCAAGGCCTCCGACGGGCAAATCGTGACGTTCATCGACGAACTCCACACCGTGGTGGGGGCCGGGGCGTCGGAGGGATCCATGGATGCCGGCAACATGCTCAAGCCCATGCTGGCGCGCGGCGAACTGCGCATGATCGGCGCCACCACCTTGGATGAATACCGCGAAAACATTGAAAAGGACCCGGCGCTGGAGCGGCGCTTCCAGCAGGTCTACGTGGGCGAGCCCAGCGTGGAGGACACCATCGGCATTCTGCGCGGACTGAAGGAACGCTACGAGGCCCACCACAAGGTTGCCATCGCCGACTCCGCCCTGGTGGCCGCAGCCACCCTGTCCCAGCGCTACATCAGCGGCCGCCAGCTGCCGGACAAGGCGATCGACCTGGTCGACGAGGCCGCGTCCCGCCTGCGGATGGAGATCGATTCCGCGCCGGAGGAGATTGACCAGCTGCGCCGCGCCGTCGACCGCCTGACCATGGAGGAACTGGCGCTGGCCGGCGAGGCGGACGACGCCTCGGTGGAGCGGCTGGCGGCACTGCGGGCCGACATGGCGGACAAAAAGGAGGAGCTGGCCGCCCTCAACGCCCGCTGGGACGCCGAAAAGGCCGGCCTGAACCGGGTCGGTGAGCTTAAGGCCCGGCTGGATGAGCGCCGGTCCGTGGCGGACAAGGCCCAGCGCGACGGCGACCTGGAGCTGGCCTCCCGCATCCTCTACGGCGAAATCCCCGCGCTGCAGCGCGAGCTGGACGCGGCCTCGGCCGAGGAGATGACGGACAAAAAGGACCTGATGGTGGCCGAGGAGGTCACCGCCGACGACATCGCCGAGGTCATCTCGGCATGGACCGGCATCCCGGCCGGGCGCATGCTGCAAGGGGAGAGCCAGAAGCTGCTGCAGATGGAGCAGGTGATCGGCTCCCGGCTGATCGGCCAGGCCAAGGCCGTCGCCGCCGTCTCCGATGCCGTGCGCCGCGCCCGGGCCGGCATCAGCGACCCGGACCGGCCCACCGGCTCCTTCCTGTTCCTGGGCCCCACCGGCGTGGGCAAGACGGAGCTGGCCAAGGCCCTGGCGGATTTCCTTTTCGACGACGAACGCGCCATGATCCGCATCGACATGAGCGAATATTCGGAAAAGCACTCCGTCTCCCGGCTGGTGGGCGCCCCTCCCGGCTACGTCGGCTACGACGAGGGCGGTCAGCTCACGGAGGCCGTGCGCCGTCGCCCGTACTCGGTGGTGCTGCTGGATGAAGTGGAGAAGGCCCACCCGGAGGTCTTCGACATCCTCTTGCAGGTGTTCGACGACGGCCGCCTCACCGACGGCCAGGGCCGCACCGTTGATTTCCGCAACGTCATCGTGGTGCTCACCTCGAACCTGGGCTCCCAGTTCCTGGTGGATCCGGCGCTGACCGACCAGGAGAAGCACAAGGCCGTCATGGCCATCGTGGAGGCCTCCTTCAAGCCCGAGTTCCTGAACCGGCTCGACGAGATTGTCATGTTTGACGCCCTGACCGTGGAGGAGCTGTCCAAGATCGTGGAGCTTGCGGTGCAGGCGCTGGCGTCCCGGCTCCACGGGCGGCGGCTGGCGCTGGAGGTCACGGATTCGGCCAAGGCGTGGCTGGCGCTCAGCGGGTATGACCCCGCCTACGGCGCCCGGCCGCTGCGCCGGCTCGTGCAGCGCCAAATCGGCGACCGGCTGGCCAAGGAACTGCTGGCCGGCACTATCGTGGACGGCGACACGGTCCTGGTGGACACGGCGGCCGACTTTGACGAGCTGGGCATGGGCGGGGCGCCGGCGGCCGAATCCGGCCTGACGGTGACGCGCAAGTAGTCACATGATGAGGGTGGTCTTGACGTTCTCGCCCGCCGGATCGTACACGAGGCAGTCCACGCGCCGGTCGTGGGAGTTGTGCCACGTGGCGTCGGACGGGTACGCCGTCAACTCCTTCAAGCCGGGGTAGATCTTGGCGTCCTGTGTCAATTGCACGCCCTGGCATACCTGCTTGGCCCGGGCCTTCAATACCTCGACGCCGGGGTACCCGTCACTTTCGGGGTAGGAATAGGTCGCCACCAGCTGCGCCGAATGGGGACTGTTGCACAGGACCACGTCGGCCGGCATCGAGGCGCCGTGAAAACCTTTCAGGCAGTCCCCTTGCCGCCAGGCCAACGGGGTGGCCTGGGCGGCGATGATGACGGCATCCGAGCCGGCTCCCGCGGAAAGGGTGCCGTTGATGGTTGCCGCGGTGGATTGTGAACCGCTCGGCGCCACCGGTGCCGGTCCCGCGGTCCCGCTCTTGCCCAGACCGGACAACAGTCCAAAAAGCAGCCAGACCAGCAGCACCACGAGGACGACGCCCACCACGGCGATCCCCAGGACGACGAGGAGCTTGTTCCGGGTTCCGGCGCGCTCGTTGCCCGCCCCACCGGGACGCTGCCGGGCGTCGGGCCCCTGCGGGGGACCCGGAGGGCCGGCACCGGGCGAAGCGGGCCGTGCGCCAAATTGCTGCGGGACACCCTGGGCGGGAACGTCCCTGCCCGGGGCGGCCGGTCCGGGCGCAGGGGCTGCACCGGCTGCACCGGCTGCACCGGCTTCGCCGGCCGAGGCTGCCGCGGCCGCGTCGGCCTCACCGCGGGCCACCTGCCCGGGAGACTGCCACGCGTTGGCCCGGGGCTGCCACGGCGTGGCGGACTGCTGCCACGGCGTTTCCGGGCGCCGCCAGCCGGAACCGTCGTCAATGCCCCGCCCGATATGGGGTGCCGGGAGCCCCTTGCCCGCGGGTGGTTCCCCGGCCTCGGGGCCGGGCACGGCGGATTCCGGGGTGTCCGGCTCGCTGCCGGCCGGCGGTTGGGCAACGGGGCCAAATTGAACGGTGGGTTCGGGGATGGAGGCAATGACCTCCGCCGCCGGCAGCTGCGTGGACCGCTCGGCCTCGCGCTCCACGGCGGCGGCCTCGGCCGCCACGGCCTCCAGGTCCACGCTGTCCGCCACGTCGGCACTGATTTCGGCGGCGCCCAGCTCGGGTTCGGCGAATTCGACGCCGGGCCCGGCCGCGTCGGGGGCCGCCGGTTCGCCCGCGGCGGGCTCGGGCACCGGCTGGTCCGCCCCGGGCGTGGTATTGGAGCTGTCGTGGTCATTCATTAGGAACATGCCTTCCCTGCCGCGCCGTGCTTCCCCGGAAGGAAATAACTCCCCATATAGGCGACTCTACCGAAGAAATGGTTCCCGGCGTCGGATTCCGTGGTGTTCGCCCCGGGTGGAGCCGCTTGGGCGCGGGCGCGGTTGGTGCAGAACTCATGTAATCTAGGAGTACGACAAATTGACCGAATATTCCGGAGCCTCGCTCTCAGCCCGAGCGACCACCTCCGGTCCAAGTGTAAAAAGGGGGTCACGCCATGGGGCGCGGCCGTCAAAAGGCAAAGGCAACCAAGCAGGCTCGGGACATTAAGTACTACTCCCCGAACACTGATTATTCAGCTCTGCAAAAAGAGCTCGGCGGGACCACTCGGCGAGCCCCGAGCCGTCACGCTGAGGTCCCTGCAGAGCCGGATTACTCCGCATATGAAGACAAATATGCGGATCAGTTTCAGGACGACGACGACGTGGACACCCGCCGCATTGGCTAGGACCGCCTAGACACCAAACGCAACAAACCCTGCACGACGCACAGCCTTGGGGCCGCTGCGACGGGTGGGGATTTTGTTGTCCCCACCCGCCCGCTCCGCGGTTCGGAAGTTACTGTGCGTAGTTGCCCACCAGGCGGACGGCGCCGCCGTCGACTCCCTTGGCGCCTTGTACGTAGTCGGTGCCGGTCTTGTCGGAGTCGGACGCTTCCGTGGTGACGGTACCCATGATCCAGGACGGCAGGCCGCGGGAGTTCAGGCGCGCGACGGCGGCGTCGGCTGCCTCGGGTGAGACGACGGCCACCATCCCCACGCCAAGGTTCAACGTGCGCTCCAGATCGGCCAGCGGGACATTGCCCAGCTGGGCAACGAGGTTGAAGATGGCCGGCAGGCTCCAGGTGGAGCGGTCGACGGTGGCGATCAGGCCCTGCGGGAGCACGCGCGCCAGGTTCGCGGCCAGGCCGCCGCCGGTCACGTGGCTGAAGCCGTGCACGGCGGCCTGTTGTGTGACCGGCAGGTGGCGGGTCAAGTCCAGGCAGTCCGCGGCGTATACGCGGGTGGGTTCGAGCAGTTCCTCGCCCAGGGTCCGGCCCAGCTCGGAGACCTGGCGGTCCAACGCCCAGCCGGCGTGGTTGATGACGCGGCGCACCAGCGAATAGCCGTTGGAGTGCAGGCCGGAGGAGGCCATGGCGATGATGACGTCGCCGGCACGGACCCGCTCGGGGCCCAGCAGGAGGTCGGCCTCGACGACGCCGGTACAGGCACCGGCGACGTCGTACTCGTCGGGGGCCAGCAGGCCGGGGTGTTCGGCGGTTTCGCCGCCCACCAGCGCGGTGCCGGCAATCTGGCAGGCCGCCGCGATGCCGCGCACGATGTCCGCCACACGCTCCGGAACCACCTTGCCCGTGGCGATGTAGTCGGTCATGAACAGCGGCTCGGCGCCCACCACCACGATGTCATCGACCACCATGCCGACCAGGTCGAAGCCGATGGTGTCGTGGATGTCCATGGCCTGGGCGATGGCGACCTTGGTGCCCACGCCGTCGGTGGACGTGGCAAGGTACGGCTTTTTGTACGTGAGCAGCCGGGAGACGTCATAGAGCCCGGCGAAGCCGCCAAAGCCGCCGATGACGGACGAGCCGTGGGTGGCCTTGACGGCCTCCTTCATCAGTTCGACGGCGCGGTCCCCGGCCTCGGTGTCGACACCGGCGCTGGCGTAGGTGATGGCGGTGGGGGATTCGTGGGAGGCGTTGGTCATGGCGTCTCTTTCGTCAAACCGTCGGCCGCTGCGCGGTCTACGTCGGTCAGGATGGATTCCAGCTCTGCGTCGGGGCCCGGATCACATCCGGTGGACGCGATGTTGCTTCCGGGCCTGGTCCGTTCCAGCAGATTTTTGCCCAGGCGGTCGCTGGCCGGCAGCTCGATCGGGTAGGTGCCGGTGAAGCAGGCCGTGCAGAGGCGTTCGCGCGGCTGCATGGTGGCGTCGATCATCCCGTCCTCGGAGATGTACGCCAGGGAGTCGGCCCCGATGGACTTGCAGATCTCATCGACGGCGGCACCGTTGGCAATCAATTCCGCACGCGAGGCGAAGTCGATGCCGTAGAAGCATGGCCAGCGCACCGGGGGGGAGGAAATTTTCACGTGCACGGCGGCGGCGCCGGCCTCCCGCAGCATGCGCACCACGGCGCGCTGGGTGTTGCCGCGGACGATTGAGTCATCGACCACCACAATGCGCTTGCCGCGGATGACGGACTCCAGGGCGTTCAGCTTCAGCCGGATGCCCAGCTTGCGCAGCGTCTCGCTGGGCTGGATGAACGTCCGGCCCACGTACGCGTTCTTCACGAAGCCGTGGGCGAACGGGATGCCGGACTGTTCGGCGTAGCCGATGGCAGCCGGGGTGCCGGACTCGGGCACCGGAATCACGAGGTCGGCCTCGGCGTTGTTTTCGCGGGCCAGCTGGCGGCCCATCTCCACCCGGGATTCATACACGGAACGGCCGGCGATCGTGGCGTCCGGGCGGGCCAGATACACGTATTCAAAGACGCAGCCGGCCGGGGTGGCGGGGGCAAAACGCTCGGTGCGCACCCCGTCTTCGTCGATGGCGATGAATTCGCCGGGCTCAATCTCGCGGATGAAGCTGGCACCCATGGTGGCCAGTGCGGCACCTTCGGAGGCAACCACCCAGCCGTTTTCCAGCCGGCCAAGCACCAGCGGGCGCACGCCGTGCGGGTCGCGGGCGGCGTACAGGGTGTGCTCGTCCATGAAGACAAAGGAGAAGGCGCCGTGGATCTTGGGCAGCAGCTCCAGGGCCGTCTCTTCCAGGCTCCGGCCCTTTTCGCCCTTGAGCAGCGTGGTGACCAGGGCGGTGTCGGAGGTGTTGCCCTGCGCCATTTCCCCCGAGGTGGGCACCCCGTCCTTCGCCAGGACCATCTCATAGAGTTCGGCGGAGTTGGTGAGGTTGCCGTTGTGCGCCAGGGCGACGGTGCCGCTGCCGGTGGCGCCCAGGGTCGGCTGGGCGTTGGCCCAGTTGGAGGAACCGGTGGTCGAGTACCGGCAGTGACCCACGGCCATGTGTCCGGTCAGGGTATTGAGCGTGGATTCGTCAAAGACCTGGGATACGAGCCCCATGTCCTTGTACACGCTGATCCGCTTGCCGTCGCTGGTCGCGATGCCTGCCGATTCCTGCCCGCGGTGCTGCAGGGAATACAGCCCGTAGTAGGTTAGTTTTGCGACCTCTTCGCCGGGTGCCCAGATGCCCAGGACGCCACAAGCATCCTGAGGTCCCTTCTCGCCGGGTAAAAGGTCATGGGATAGTTTTCCGTCTCCGCGTGCCACCCGAGAATTATCTCATGCAATGGCCCCGCCCCCGAACCGCCGGCGGGAATGAACCGGCCGCGGCCGCGCGGTGCGGGTCAGGCCTCGTCTTCGGGCGCCGTGCCGGGGTCTTGCTCCGGCACGGATTCCACCACGGCCCGCCGTGACCGGCGCAGGCTTCGCCGGTCAAGGACCAGGGCCGCGATGGCGCCCAGCCCGGCCCCGGGAATAAGCAGCAACACCGTCAGGAAGCCAAAGACGCTGCTGCGATCGAATTCCGCCCCTCCCGGACCGAGTAGCGCGAAAAGCGCCGCGGCGATCACCCCGACAATGGCACCGGCAATCATGAACGGCACAAACTTGGGCGCCCGGCGGACCGTCAGCGCGCGGCGTTCGGCGGGTTGACCGGCGGATCCGGCGGAGTCGTCAATTGGCTGGGAGGTCATGCATTAAGCCTACTAGGGTTGCCCGGACACCCGAACCTGCGCCGCTTAGAGCGGCAGGACGGCGGAGAGGTCGGCCCGCAGCCCGGATGCCGCCACTTTTCCCTGCTCGACGGCGTCAATCCAGCCGGTTTGTCCCGTCACCAGGGCAAGCCAGGTGGCGGCGTCGCACTCGACCACATTGGGCGGAGTGCCCCGGGTGTGGCGGGGCCCGGCGATGCACTGGGTGACACCAAACGGCGGGACGCGCACCTCCACGGCATTCCCGGGCGCCCGGGCCGTCAATTCCTCCAGCGTGTACCGCACGGCCATGGCCGTCACGGGGCGGGCGGCGTCGCCCCTGCGCCAAGCCGCCAGGGCGGCCCGGCCCTCGGCGATGTCGATGCGGCGGCGGGCAGTCACGGTTATCCGTTCCTTTCGAGCGTGCGAGGTCAGGGGGCGGGTGGGGCCCACGCGCGCAGGGTTCCTTGGCAGAGCGTGCGAGGTCAGGGGGCGGGTGGGGACTAGTCGAGGAGGGCGCTGACGGCCGATCCGAGCCGCAGGCTCCCCGCCCGGTGCCCGCCACCCATGACGGGCGGAACCACCTTGCCCAGGACGCCGGCGACGGCGGGGACATCAAGGGCGCCCGCGGCGGCCAGCAGCGTCAGGCCCACCAGGGTGGCCGCCCGGCCGTTGCCGTCGAGCATCTTCACGGCCACGCTGGCGCCGGTGGGGGTCGCCATGGCGATGACGCCCTCGGCGCCCAGCTTGGCCAGCACACCGAGCTCCTCCATGACCACCGTGTTGGGCTTGCCGTGGCCCTCCACCGCCCACGGATAATCCAGCATGGACGTGGCAATGGTGGCCGCGCGGGCGTTGGCATCCTTGTCCGACGGCGCCTTGGCCAAGGTGGTGAACGCCCGGGCCAGGCCCCGGAGGGTCACCGCCATGACCGGGGCGCCACAGCCGTCCACGCCCGTGTGCTGGACGGCCTGGTGCGTGTATTCCTCGATGACCGTCCGCACCGCCCGTTGCATGGGGTGGTTGGGTTCGAGGTAGCCGGCCGGGTCCCAGCCGTTTTCCATGCACGCCCACAGGAAGGCGGCGTGCTTGCCGGAACAGTTCATGGCCAGCTTGCTCTTGCCCTTGTCGGTGCGGATCAGCCAGGCGCGGGCCTCGGCGTCGGCCGGCCAGGCGGCGGGGCAGCCCAGCTGCGCCTCGGTCAGGCCGGCGGCCTGGAGCATGCCGGAGACCGCGTCCATGTGGGCCAGGGAGCCGGTGTGGCTGCCCGCGGCGACGGCCGCCTGTGCGCCGCGGAGGGGGACCCCGGCCTGCATGGCCGCCAGCGCCTGGAACGGCTTGACGCAGGAGCGTGGAAAAATGGGGGAGTCGACGGCGCCCAGGCGGGTCACCAGCGATCCGTCGCCGGCCAGCACCACGGCCGCGCCGACATGGCGGGACTCCACGAAACCGCTCCGTTCGAGCACGGCGAGTTCGACGGCGTCGTGCGCCCGAAAGGTCTGGGTCATGGTGCCATCCTAGCGACTAATCCACCGTCTACAGCGGCGTTGCCGGTCCGCTCGATTCCTTGAAGACGAGGGGGACCTTCCCGGCGGGCGCGTCGGCCGCGGCCGCGCGCTTCACGGCGTCCATTTTCTCCGCGGACACGAAGACGGTGATGTTGCCGGCGCGGCCATTGGTGATGACCTTGTGGATGGCTGCGGCCAGGTCCCCGGGCAGCCCGGCCTGCCACGCCGCAACCGAGCGCAGCCCGGCTTCGAGCTGTTTGGCATTGACGGAGATCAGGGTCGGGACGGCCCCGGCCTCGGCGACGATTTTTTCGGCGGCCGCGGTGGTGACGGCGACGTGGAGCGTGAAGTCCTGGATCCAGCCGTCGGCGTAGGCCGGGCCCAGGCGTCCCTTCAGGGTTTCGTTGAGTTGGAGCAGCGTGGTGGTGTCCGGTGCGCTGGTGCTGGCGCCGGGTGCCGGCTCCGATGGCTGGCCGCCCGCCTGCCCGCATCCGCCCATGCCGATTGCCCCGACCATGGCCGCCGAGGCCGCCAGCGCCGCAATTCTCATGGTTTTCATGCTTCTCCCGTGGCCGGACGCCTGCCGAATCTTCCTACTTCATTTTAGGATGCCCCGGCCGGGCTTCACCGGCGCCACGGAGGTTGCGGGACAGCACGACGGCCGTGCCTCCAAGCACCAGCAGGCCGCCGGCCGCGCCGAGGGGCACCAGCCCCGCCGGTGTGCCGGTGCGGGCCAGGGTGAGCGCCCCCGTGGCGGCCGGCGCGGCCAGCACCGTAAACGTGCGGGTGGCCGGCTTGGAATTGTTCCAGTCCGTGCGGACCTGGACGGCGGTGACGGTATGGCGCCCGGCCCCCAGCTCCCGGCTCAGCGGGACCGTCCAGGTGCCGCCGGCGGTAACGATGGCCGCGCCGGCGCCGGTCACCCGGACGGTTGCGCCCGGCGTGCCCGTACCCGTAATGGCCTCAACCGGTGCGCTCACGGTGGCGTTGGGGCGGGGTGCGGTGATGACCGGGGCGGGCAATGTGTGCCGGACGACGGTCACCGTGAACGTGGCCGTCGCGGAGGTGCTGAAACCGTTGAGGGACCGAGCCGTCACGGTGAAGGAGCCAACCTTGTTTGGCGCCTTCACCGTCCAGATCCCCTTGGCGTTGACGGCCGCCGTGGTCTTCCTGCCGTCCATCAGGACGTCGACAATGGTGCCGGCCGGTGCGTCCCTGACCGTTCCGGTGATTGTGCCGCCCCGGTACACGGTGCCCTTGTTCGCAGGGGTCGCCAGGGCCGGCGGGTTCACGAAGATCTTGAGGGTGTAGCCGTCCGTGTACCGCAGGGCGTCCGCCAGGTCGGTTGCGTAGGCAATGAATTTCCCGGCGTCCGGGCCGGCCGTGAAGGTGCCGCCGGCGCTGATGATGCCGACGGCGGTGGTGCCGGCGATGACGGGTCCGCCGGAGTCCCCGGGGCCCACTTTCAGTCCCAGGGCGCCGAAGCCGCGGACGGCCCGCAGGTCTCCCGGCTCGTCGCCAAAGTTGATGCCCTGGACGATGAACACGCCCGTCTCGCTGACGGTTTGGCAGGTCCAGCCGGTGGTGCGGCCGGACTTGCAGACGGGGGTGCCGATGATGGCGTCCGCCACGGAGGTCACCTTTGGTCCGCTCGCGGCGAGGCGGCGCGGCGTGGACCAGTCGGTCACGATCGGCAGCTGGTTCACGGCGGCGCTGATGCCGTCGATGACGGAGACGTCCGTGCCGACGTTGCCCATGTCCGCAAACGACGTCCCGGTCACCGGCGAATTGTTCGGCCCGCCGAACTGGGAGAAGCCAAAGGTGCCCAGGGTGCCGGTCCGGACAACGCCCTGGTAGCTCCCGCTGCCGGCCTCATCGATGGTGGGATCGCTCAGGTACGTGGTGCCCTCGGTGCCGTCCCGCGTGCAGTGCCCGGCCGAAATCGCGGCGGGCGATCCTTGCCGTGAAAAAGCGTTCCAGCCCACCGTGCAGACGTCGTAGGAACCGCCGCCCAGCTCCGAAACGTAGCCCTGGCCGTTGACAACCTCCGCATGTGCCGCGGCCGGGCCGTCGGCTTGTTCCACGGCCACATTGGCGTAGTCCGCGGCGAAGTCCCGGACCGAAATGGTTGGCGCGGCGGCACGCGGCGTTGGCCGGGAGCCGCCGGCGGGCTCGCCCGTGCGGATCACATACGTGCCGGCGGCGTTGACCATGATCGACTGCAGCTTGCCGATGCCAAATTCGGCGGCGTAGGCCTGGAACAGGTCATCGACGCCCGCGGCCCGCGCCACGGGCGGCGCGGGTTTGGCCGCCGTCACCTTGGCCGCCGGAGCAATTTCCCGGAGCTCCGCCGCGGCGCTCGGTGCCGCCGTGACGTCGATCTGTCCGTCCTTGACGGACACCACGGCGGACGGGTCGGCTTTCGCCACCTCGGCCTGCACCGCGGCGGCTGCCGCGGCCAACGCGCCGGCGGCATTGAACTCGGCGACGTCCATGCCCAGATCGCGTTTGACGGCCGCCGCCAGGCCGTCGGGCAGGTTGGCGGGGCTGGTCGGCGCACTGTCGGCCGGGGCGGGAGTGGTTGGTGCGGGGCCGGCGTCCGGCGCCGGACTCGCCGGGGCGCTCGCCGGCGGCGGCGCCTGCGAGTCGGTCGAGGCCGTGGCGGCGCCGAGGGTGCTGCCAAGGACCACGGCGGCCACGGCGGCGGCCGCACCGCCGCGCCGCAGAAGGGCGCGCAACGATCCGTGCATCTGTTACCCCTGACGAGCGTCGCTCCCGGCCGGTCRTGTCCCCTCGGGAAGGCAGATCCCGCACGAGTCACATCCTACGGGAAGGCCCCAAGGGACCCCGCCGACGAGGGGGCGGATTCCGCGGGTTGGCGCGGCCTGGTTCACAAACCGTCCGGTTGGAATCCCGCGGACGAAGCAAAGTACCCTTGAACCGTGAAGGTATTAGTGATTGGCCCGGGCGGCCGCGAACACGCCATTGTCCGATCGTTGCTCCGGGACCCCAATGTGACCGAGGTCCGGGCCGCTCCCGGCAACGCCGGCATCGCCGAGATCGTGCCGACCCACGGCATTGATGCCAGCGATCCGGCCGCGGTGACGGCACTGGCCCTGAAGCTCGAATCCGATCTCGTGGTGATCGGCCCGGAGGCTCCGCTCGCCGCCGGCGTCGCGGACGCGGTCCGTGCGGCCGGCATTGCCGTCTTTGGCCCCAGCAAGGAAGCGGCCCGGCTGGAGGCTTCCAAGGCGTTCGCCAAGACCGTCATGGCCGAGGCCCAGGTGCCCACCGCCATGGCCAAGGTGGCCACGAACGCCGACGAGGCGGCGGACGCGCTGGACGCCTTTGGCGCACCCTACGTCGTCAAGGACGACGGGCTGGCCGCCGGGAAGGGCGTGGTGGTCACGGAGGACCGCAACGAGGCCCTGGCCCACGCGCAATCCTGTTTTGACGTCGGCGGGTCGGTGGTCATTGAGGAATTCCTCGACGGCCCCGAGGTGTCGCTGTTCGTGCTCGCCGACGGCCGCACCGTGGTCCCGCTGGCCCCCGCCCAGGACTTTAAGCGTATTTTTGACGGCGACCTGGGCCCCAACACCGGCGGCATGGGTGCCTATTCCCCGCTGGAATGGACCCCGCCGGAGCTGGTCCAGGAGGTCATCGACCGCATCGCGCAACCCACCATCGATGAGATGGCCCGCCGCGGCACCCCGTTTGTCGGCGTCCTGTACTGCGGGCTGGCCCTGACCCGGCGCGGCACCCGCGTCATCGAATTCAACGCCCGCTTCGGCGACCCGGAAACCCAGGCCGTTCTGGCCCGCCTGAAAACCCCGCTCGGCGGCGTCCTGATGGCGGCCGCCCGGGGCCAACTCGCGGACATCGACGAGTTGCGCTGGGCGCCCGAGACGGCGGTCGCCGTCGTCCTGGCCAGCGAGAACTACCCGGACGCCCCGCGCACCGGCGACCGGATTCGCGGCGTGAAGAAGGCCAACCGCCTCGACGGCGTGCACGTGCTCCATGCCGGCACGRCCACCGACGACGACGGCAGCCTGGTCAGCGCCGGCGGCCGCGTCCTGGCCGTGGTCGGGCTCGGGGCGGACCTCGAGGACGCCCGGGAGCGCGCCTATGCCGGGATGGAGCTGATTTCCCTTGAAGGCGGCCAATACCGCACCGACATCGCGGGGAAGGCGGCCCGCGGCGAAATAACCGTGGCGGGCCCCGCCGCGCCGGCACAGACAGGCACCACACGATGAGTTCCGCTGCATCCACCGCACCCGTCCTGCCCGGCTGGGAGCACGCCTACTCCGGCAAGGTCCGGGATTTGTATGTCCCGGCGGCCGCGTCCGTCCACGCCGGGGATGCGGCCCGCGCCACCGCCGCGGCCCCGTTCGCCGGGCGCGCCGACGTCGTCCTGGTCGTTGCCAGCGACCGGATCAGCGCCTTCGACTCGATCCTGGCCAGCGAGATCCCGGACAAGGGCCGGATCCTGACCCAGCTGAGCCTGTGGTGGTTTGACCAGCTGCACGTGCCCAACCACGTGGTGGCCACCACCGTGGAGGACGGCGTCCCCGCCGAGGTGGCGGGCCGGGCCATGGTGTGCCGGAAGCTGGCCATGTTCCCGATTGAGTGCATCGCCCGCGGCTACCTGACCGGGTCCGGCCTGGCCGAATACCGCCAGTCGCAGACCGTGTGCGCCCTGCCGCTGCCGGCCGGACTGACGGACGGCTCACGCTTGGAGGCGGCCATCTTCACGCCCTCGGCCAAGGCGGAGGTGGGCACGCACGATGAAAACATCACTTTTGAAACCATGGTGGACACGGTGGGCGGCTCACAGGCGACGGCGCTGCGGTCGCTGACCCTGGAGATCTACTCGCGCGCCGAGGAGATCGCCCGGGCCCGGGGCATCATCCTCGCCGACACCAAGGTCGAGTTCGGCACCGACCCGGCGACGGGCGTGATTACCCTGGGCGATGAGGTGCTCACCCCGGACTCCTCACGCTTCTGGGACGCCGGGCAGTGGGAGCCCGGCAAGGCCCAGCCCAGCTTCGACAAGCAGTACGTGCGGGACTGGCTGACCAGTGCCGAATCCGGCTGGGACAGGAATTCCCCGACGCCCCCGCCGGCGCTGCCCGCCGAGGTGATCGAGCGGACCCGGGCCCGGTACGTGGAAGCCTACGAGCGCCTGACCGGCGCGACCTTCAGCTAGGGCCGATTCGACGGTTCCCGGCTAGTCCACGGCCGGGGCGGACCGCTGGATGGTTTGCATTTCCACGATGTTATCCAGCGCCAGCGAGATGCGGTCCGCGGCCCCGGCGTCGGCGAACAGGTCCTTGGCCTCGTTGAAGGCGGCCAGGGCGTCGTCCGGGCGCTGGCTGGCCTTGAGCACCTTGCCCAGCAGCAGCGCGGTGTCGCCGGCGATGTGCTTGGCCAGCTGGTCCTTTTGGGCGGAGATTCCCTCCAGCAGCGCCAGGGCCGCGGTGATGTCCCCGTTGAGGTAGAACCAGCGGGCGCGCAGCAGGGACACCTCCAGGGTTTCGGCCAGCGTGGCGCCCACCACGGAGTGGGCCAGCTCGCTGCGCTCGATGGCCTGGAGGGTGTCCGGCTCGACGATGCCGGCGGTCAGCCGGACCCAGGCGGTGGCCTTGTTGAACTGGGCCCAGCGGGAGAGGTCACGGGCGGGGGAGAGGAGCCGGCCGGCCTGGGCGTGGTGCTTGAGCCCGGTGCAGACGTCGTGGCGAATGAAGGCCACGTTGCCGATCACCCAATGGATTTCACCGGCGATCTGGGTGGCGGTGACGCCGTCGACGGCGTCGGTGAGCGTCAGGCAGTGCCGCCAGGCGTCGTCGAGCTGGCCGGCCTCGGTGAGTGCGCCGATCAGGGTTTGCAGCGCCGTGAGGTAGGCGGAGAACTCCTCCTCCGTGTCACCGGAACCAATGTCCACGGCCCGGGCGGCCTGCTCGATCGCCTCGGGGATCCGGCCCAGCCCCAGCAGCGCCGCCGCCATGACCTGGCAGGTTCGCAGCGTCAGGCCCGGGCTGTCCGTGGTGAGCGAGTGGTCGAACAATGTTTGGAGCACGTCGATGCATTCGGCGTACTCGCCGTTGCGCAGCAGCGCGCTGGCCTGCAGGTACGACATGTTCCACCAGGTCACGGGGTCGTGGCTCAAGGAGGCCTTGCGGGCCGCCTCCGACGCGTTGTGGGCGGCGCTGGCATAGTCCCGGGTGTCCCAGCACTGCCTGGCGTACAGGGAGACCAGCAGGTATTCGGTCTCCTCAGCGGAGACCGGCTGGACCCATTCCTCGATGGAATGCGGCGTCAACTGCAGCTGCCGCGAAAGTTGCTTGATGATTTCCACGGTGGGTTCGCGCCGGCCGTTTTCCAGCAGGGAGATGTAGCTGGCCGAATACAGGGCCCCGCCTAGCTCGGCCTGGGTCAGGCTGCGCTGCAGGCGCTCATGTCGAAGCCGATCGCCAAAACTGCTGCCCACTGTGGTGCTCCTCTCGCAAGTGGCGACGGTCCCCACGTCCACGTTGAACCTATTTACACGGCATGTGACAACAATATTACAGGATTGGTCAAGTCTGGGGCGCGGGCGGGTCGCCGGCGCACTGGGTGAGCTTGTACAGGGCGGCATGACCCTGTTTGGCCACGAGGGTGAAGGCGTCCGAATCCGGGGCCAGGGTCACGCCCGGGTAGAGGGATTGAGGATTGTCAAAGGCCGGAATATAGTCCGTGCCGAAGTCCAACAGATAGGTCACGCCCTGGCGGCGGGCGGCCGCGCACACCTCGGGGTCGTGGCCCACCCGGTTGAGCCAGAAGCGAAGAATGTACAAATCCTGGGAGAGATCTGACTGGGAGCTGTAGGGAAAGAGCATGTGCCGTCCGGCCAGGACCATGGCCAGCGCCGAGCCGTTGTACGGGTTGTTGGCGATCACGTCCGCCGCCGTGGTGTACTCGCCCAGCCGGTGAATGAGCGCCAGCTCATCCTGGTCAATCTGCGCCAGGCTGTCCGGCTGCGCGGGGACGTTGTACATGACGGCCACCTGGTGGGTCATCTGCCAGAACCCGGGGTTGGCGAAGGCGAGGACGACGGCGAGGCCGAGCGCCGCCGTCGTCCTCGCCCCGTGCGCCCGGGCGCCCCAGAGCCCCCGGGGCCACTTGCGGGCCAGCCATCCCACGCACCAGCCCAGCCCGGCGGCGGCCAGCGGCACGGCGACGATCGGCACGAGGGCCGCGATCCGCTCCGGGTTGTCCCACCACGGCGCCATGGCAATGTTGGCCGCGGGCAAGTTGGTGCCGGCGGCCAGAGGATACGTGAAGGTGACCAGGGCCAGCGACACCACCAGCCAGCGCAGCTTGTGGGTCCGGGCGGCAATCCACACACCCACCAGCACCAGCGCGGTCAGCAGCAGCGCCGGGAACCAGATGGGGTCCGGGGCATGCGTGAAGTTGCGCAGCAGCGCCAGCGGGAAGAACAGGAACGCGGGGCTGGTGTAATTGAACAGGCTGCGGATCTGCGGCAGCGCCAGCAGTCCGGCGGCGGCCGCCAGGGCGGCCAGGACCAGGAGGGCGACCCTGAGCCAGCCGGCGCGCCGGCTCCGCGAAAACCCGCGGCGCAGCCAGTGCCAGATCATGAACAGCAGCAGCGGGGTCAGCACCAACAGGATGCTAAAGACGCCGTTGGGCTGGGAGAGGATCGCCCCGGGCAGGAACAGCGCCACGGCCGTCAGCGCCATGGCCGGCTCGATCGGTGCGTGGGCGGCGGGCCGGATGATCAGCAGCACCAGCGCGATCCCGACCGGGACCAGCGCATTGGAGAGAGTGTTGGGGTAGGCGGAGCCGTACTGCAGCAACAGGAAGGGAAAGGCCGGGAAGGCCGCGGCCAGGGCGCCGGCCGCGGCGAGCACCACCGGCTTGCCGCCAAACAGGACGCGGCTGAGGAACACGCAGGCCAGCGGCCACACCACACCCGCGATCGCCAGCCACATGATGTTCGTGGCGGCCGGGACGCTGATGCCGGTCATCAGGGCCAGGAGGCTGGCCAGCCCGTGCCACGCCCCCGGATAAAACGCGGCCTTCACGGTGGGCAGGATGAACGAGGAGATGGCAAACGACGACGCGTTTGAGGTCTTCACCGCATAGGCGGTGGCGTTGAGGTGGAACACCGAGTCGTAGCCCTGGGTGAATTGTTCGGGAGTTGGGGCAACCAGGACCAGGACCGTCGTCGTGATGGCCAGGGCCGCCGCGACACCTGCGATCCCGGCCGCCATGGTGCCGCGCCTGTCCCGGGGCGTCCTGGCGCCCACCCCTGGGATGAACCGCCGGGCCAGGTAGGCCGCGGCGACGGTGATGGCGGCGCCCAGGGCGACGACCGGCCAGTTCCACGCCCAATGGATCCACGGGGCCACCACGGCGCTGACGCCGATGATGGAGACGGACACGGCCGGGACCAGGCACAGGGCGGCCAGGCCGCGCAGCCGGAGCGCCGCCATGACCGCGGCGCCGGGGACGCCGAGGATCAGCAATGCCATAAGAAAGGCCGGCAGGGCGGCCAGCCATGAAGTCACTCGGGGTCCTGTGCTGGGGGGAAGGTCTATGCCACTTTACTCGGGCGGCCCCTAGATCTTCTTGACAACGCTTGACTTGAGCTTCATGGGGCCGAAGCCGTCCACCTTGGCATCGATGTCGTGGCCGTCCACGGCGGTGACGAGGCGGATGTTGCGCACCTTGGTCCCCACCTTCAGGCCCTGCGGGCTGCCCTTGACCTTCAGGGACTTTACGATGCTGACCGTGTCGCCGTTGGCCAGGATGTTGCCCACGGCGTCCTTGACGACCGTTTCTTCGCCGGCTGTACTGTCCTGGCCGGTGTGCTCACCGGATGCCCATTCGTGGGCGCATTCGGGGCAGACCAGCAGCTCGCCCATTTCATACGTGTACGGGCTGGCGCATTCGGGGCACGGGGGGAGTGTCTCGTTCATGGGCTTCATCCTATCCGCTGGGGGCAGTGTCCGCGGGGGTGCCGCGGCCGGCGTCCCGCGCCGCGCAAGGATCAAGTGACCCGCAATAGATGTCGAAAAATCGCGAAAATCCGGCTCTTCTGACGTATCCGTGGGTTAGTTTCGGCCTGGGAGGGCGGGTTTGTGGCCTCCCAGGCTGAGCATGGCTAGGGCGATGAGGGCTTCGGGTTTCTTGAAGCCGAAGGCGACGCGGGTGATGAG